>JAIDKJ010000321.1 GCA_029051835.1 Paramuribaculum sp.
GGACGAGCGTCGGCCGCGTCAGATGTGGATACGAGCCAGGTGCGGATGTGCCGAAAAATCCGATCAGAAATTCCTGTCGGCCGTGATCCGACAGGCTGTCATAGCCGGATATCTTGAACGTGATATTGAGAACTACGGTCTGCTCAAACTTACGCCAAAAGCAAAGAAGTTTTTGGATAAGCCGGTGTCGTTCAAGATCGTTGAAGACCGGGAGTTTAACGACGAGGAAGAGGCTGAGGTGCTTAAAAGCGGCGCCGGTTGTGCGGCCGACCCCGAACTCTATTCAATCCTAAAGGATCTCCGCAAGAAGATCGCCCGTCAGAATTCATTGCCTCCCTATGTGATATTTCAGGATCCGTCGCTGGAAGCCATGGCTACCACATATCCGATAAATATCGAAGAGCTTGCCGGAATAGCAGGCGTAGGTGCCGGTAAGGCACGTCGTTACGGCAAGGAGTTTGTGGAGGTGATCCGCAAGCACGTGGAGGAAAACGACATCGATCGTCCGGAGGATCTGGTGGTGCGCAGTCTGGCCAACAAGAGCAAAGTCAAAATTTCGATTATCCACTCGATTGACCGTAAGATCGACCTTAATGAGATAGCCGATTCGAAGGGCATGGAGTTTGACGAGTTGCTCGATGAGATCGAGTCGATAGTCAACTCCGGTACGAAGATAAATATCAATTATTATATCGACGAGATGCTCGACGAGGATCAGCAGGATGAGGTTTTCGACTGGTTCAAGCAGAGCGAGAGCGGTATGCTTGAAGATGCCTATCAGGAGTTTGGCAGCGACTATTCGGAGGAGGAGATCAGACTCATGCGCATAAAGTTTATCTCTGATATGGGCTACTGAGCCACAAAATCTCGATCGTTACGGCAATGGATAAAATCGTAGACTACAAGGGCGTTGAACTTCATCGCAAGGAACTGATAGTGTTGAAAAACGTTGATTTCACGCTTGAAGAAGGGGAGTTCGTGTATCTGATCGGTAAGGTGGGGAGCGGAAAAAGTTCGCTGCTGAAGTCGATGTATGCCGAAATTCCGGTGGCGGCCGGCAATGCCAGTGTACTCGGATATGATCTGCGAGCGCTTCGCCGTCGCGATATTCCGATGCTTCGCCGCAAGATCGGAATAGTGTTTCAGGATTTTCAACTTCTGACGGATCGCAGTGTCTACGACAATCTTCGTTTTGTGCTTGATGCCACAGGGTGGAGCGACCGTCATGAAATAGATGCGCGTATCGAGGAGGTGCTGACCGAGGTGGGCATGCTTACAAAGTCATACAAGATGCCTCATGAGCTTTCGGGAGGCGAACAGCAGCGTATCGTGATAGCCAGAGCGCTGCTCAACCGTCCGCGACTGATACTCGCCGACGAGCCGACCGGCAATCTTGATCCGGCTACGAGCGAGCAGATTGTCAACCGTCTGCGCGAGATCTCGCGAAAAGGTACGGCTGTGGTGATGGCCACCCATAACCTCGGACTGGTAGAGGAAATGCCCGGGCGCGTATTGAAATGCGAGCGCAAGGGGATCGCCGAGTTTGCGTGAATGCCGCCTATATGCGGCAGTGAGGGCATCTTCGGGAGAAATTGCCAAACAATCGGCTTGACACTTGGCGTTTAAGGCTTTTTTGATTAACTTTGCGCCGTAATGTCATAGTATGTTGACATTTGTAGGAAACAAATATTATTAATACACAATACACATAGGATGAAAGTCTTGAAGTTTGGCGGCACCTCTGTTGGTTCGGCCCAGCGAATAAAAGATGTAGTGGAGCTTATCACCAAGCGTGGTAAGAATATCGTGGTGCTTTCGGCCATGTCGGGTACAACAAACACTCTTGTAGAGATTTCCGACTATTTCTACAAAAAGAATCTGACCGGTGCGAAAGAAACCATCAATATGCTTGAGGCCAAGTACCGTGCGACGGTCGACGAACTGTATGCTACCGATGAATACCGTGCCAAAGCATGGCAGGCCATAGAGGAGTGCCTTGACTTTATCCGGTCGTTCAGCAAGCCTATTTTCACTCTTTTTGAAGAGAAGGAGATTCTTGCACAGGGCGAACTGATGTCGACAGCTCTGATGATCAATTATCTGCACGAACGCGGCATCAATGCGGCAATGCTTCCGGCGCTCGAATTCATGCGTACCGACAAGAATGCCGAGCCTGACATGCAGTATATCACAGATAAAATACAGGATCTTCTTCAGGAAAATCCTGATGCCGATCTCTATATCACTCAGGGCTATATATGCAAGAATGCCTACGGCGAAACCGACAATCTGCAGCGCGGCGGAAGCGACTATACTGCTTCGCTCATAGGCGCGGCCGTAAAGGCTGAGGAGATCGAGATCTGGACAGATATCGACGGCATGCACAACAATGACCCGAGATTTGTCGAAGGTACGCATCCGGTGAGCGAGCTGCACTTCGAGGAGGCGGCCGAGCTGGCATATTTCGGAGCCAAGATACTTCACCCTACGTGTGTGCTTCCGGCCAAGCTCAACAATATACCTGTGCGTCTGCTCAACACCATGCAGCCGGAGGCACATGGCACGCTGATATACAATACACGCCCGACACGCAAGATCAAGGCTGTGGCCGCCAAAGACAATATCACGGCCATAAAGATCAAGAGCAGCCGTATGCTGCTTGCCTATGGTTTCCTGCGTAAGGTTTTCGAGATATTCGAAACTCACCGTACGTCGATCGACATGATCGTTACATCGGAGGTGGGTGTGTCGGTGACGATCGACAATGAGCGTAATCTGCATCAGATCATCGAGGATCTTAAGAAGTTCGGCACTGTGACGGTTGACCGCGATATGGTCATCATCTGTGTTGTCGGCGATCTGGAATGGCAGAACAGAGGTTTCGAGGCCGACGTGGTCAACGCGCTTCATGACATACCTGTCAGAATGATATCGTATGGCGGCAGCAACTACAACATCTCTCTTCTGGTCAAGGCTTCAGACAAAGTGCGTGCGCTCAACCTGTTGAGCACCCAGCTGTTTTGAATAAAACAGAAGTGATGAAGATGAGTACAAAATTCCCGATCGAACGATTCGGCGAGGCGTCCACTCCGTTCTATTATTATGACATGGAGCTTCTGGATCAGACACTCGCCAAGATCAAGCAGTCGACTTCTCGGTATGGTTTCAATGTGCATTACGCGATGAAAGCTAATGCCAATCCGGCGATTCTGCGCCGGATATGCGAAGCCGGATTGGGAGCTGACACCGTCAGCGGCGGAGAGATTGCTGCTGCACTCAAGGCCGGTTTCAAGGCGCAGGACATAGTGTTTGCAGGTGTCGGAAAGACCGATGCCGAGATACTTCTCGGCCTGCGTGAAGGCATAGGATGCTTTAATGTGGAGTCGGTTCAGGAGCTCGAAATTATCGAGCAACTGGCTATTGAGGAGGGCGTGACGGCACGTGTGGCGCTGCGCATAAATCCCAATATTGACGCCCATACCCACCACTACATCACAACAGGTCTGGAAGAGAATAAATTCGGACTCGACATGAGTGTCGTGCCGGATATGATACGGCGATGCATGCAGTCGCAGGCGTTGGAATTTGTCGGACTGCACTTCCATATCGGATCGCAGATAACCACTCTTGAGCCTTACCGCCTGCTGTGCGAACGGATCAATGCCATGCAGGACGATCTGGAGCGGCAGGGCGTTACCTCTATAAAATCAATCAATGTAGGCGGCGGGCTTGGCATAGACTACGATGATCCCGACAAACATCCTATAGCCGATTTTGAGCCATATTTTGCGCTGTTCCACGATAACCTGAAACTCCGCGACGGCCAGCAGCTCCATTTCGAACTTGGCCGGGCAGTCGTGGCTCAGTGTGGATCGCTGATCACACGTGTGATTTATGTCAAAGAGGGAATCGGCAAACGGTTTGCTATCGTCGATGCCGGCATGACCGATCTCATACGTCCGGCATTGTATCAGGCGCATCATAAAATCGAGAATCTGACCGGTAACGGCCGTGAACTCAGACAATACGATGTGGTTGGCCCGATATGTGAGTCGAGCGACGTTTTCGGACATGACGAGATGCTCCCTGAAGTGCGTCGCGGCGACCTGCTTGCGCTTCGGTCGGCAGGGGCTTACGGCGAAGTGATGGCCTCACGCTATAATCTGCGCAATCTGCCCGGATTTATGGCATAGTGTGCCAAAGTGCTAAAAAATATGACCGGGACCTGCGGCGATTTATTCGTCCATGCAGGTCCCGGTCGTTTGTGAGGGAATCAAGGATTCTATTGT
>JAIDKJ010000322.1 GCA_029051835.1 Paramuribaculum sp.
ATTTCGTAACTTTGCCCTTTCATGGCAAGGATCGACGACGCTACACTAAGAAAGATCAACGCCACCTCCGATATAGTGGAGGTGGTGAGCGATTATGTGCGCCTCAAGAAGCGCGGAAGCGGCTATATAGGGCTGTGTCCGTTCCACAACGAGCGCACCCCGTCGTTCTCCGTGTCGAAATCGCGCAATTTCTGCAAATGCTTCAGTTGCGGCAAGGGCGGCTCGCCGGTGGGCTTCATCATGGAGGTGGAGCAGGTGGACTATCCCGGAGCGCTGAGGATCCTCGCCCGGAAATATGGCATAACCATCGAGGAGCGGGAGCTGACCGACGAGGAGCGCCACGAGGCTTCGGAGCGCGAGAGTATGCTTGCGGTCAACGACTTCGCCATGCGGTGGTTTGAGCGCAACATACAGCAGACCCAGGAGGGGCGCGACATCGGACTGGCTTATTTCAGGCAGCGCGGCATCGACGAGCGCATGATAGAGCGGTTCCATCTGGGATATTCGCTCGACCGGCGCGACGCGCTGCGCACCGAGGCTCTGCGCGCGGGCTATACCGACGAGTTTCTTGAGAAGACCGGACTGATCATACGCCACGAGGGGGGAGGCATAAGCGACCGTTTCCGCGCGCGTGTCATCTACCCCATATTCACCCTTTCGGGCAAGGTGGTGGGCTTTGGAGGACGCACTCTGCGCTCCGACAAGACCATGGCGAAATATGTCAATTCGCCCGAAAGCACCATCTACCACAAGAGTACGGAGCTTTACGGCCTGTATCAGGCCAAGCCCTCGATAGTGCGCAAGGACAAGTGCATACTCGTCGAGGGATATATGGATGTCATATCCATGCATCAGGCCGGCATAGAAAATGTGGTGGCCTCGTCGGGCACATCGCTGACCGAGGGGCAGATAAGGCTCATACACCGATTCACCGAAAACGTGACGGTGATCTACGACTCCGACCCTGCGGGCATCAAGGCTTCGCTGCGGGGCATCGACCTGCTGCTGGCCGAGGGGCTTATGGTGAAGGTGCTGCTGCTCCCCGACGGGGACGACCCCGACTCTTTCGCGCAGAGCCATTCGTCGTCGGAGGTGGAGCGCTATATCGAGGAGAACGAGGGAGATTTCGTGAAGTTCAAGACCGATATCCTGATGAAGGATACCGACCGCGATCCGATAGCCCGCAGCCGGGCCATGACCGAGATAGTCCGCACCATAGCCGTCATACCGGAGATGATGCTCCGCACCACGTATATAGCCGAATGCAGCCGCCGGTTCGGCATGAGCGAGGAGCTGCTGACGCTGCAGGTGCGCCGAGAGATGACAGCCCGCGCCGAGCGTCAGGCCACCGACGACCGCGCACGCCAGGCCCGCCGCAACTGGGAACAGCAGCAGGCCTCCGCCGCCGATGAGGCGGCAGCCGCAGCGGCCTCACAGCCGCAGGCCGACAGGGGAGCCGCAGTAGCCCAGCCGGCCAACCGTCTGGCGCCCTACGAGCGCGAGATACTGCGCTACGTGCTCCGCTACGGGCCGCTCTATCTCGCCGACATGACCGACGACCACGGACAGACCTATCCGATGAACGTCATCGAGGTGGTGGCGTCGCTTCTGGAGCAGGATATGCTTCAGTTCTCCTATCCGCCCTATGCCGACACCTACGCGGCCGCCCGGAGCCTCATGGCCCGTGCATGGCCCGACTATATAGCCCGACAGCGTCAGCGGCTTGAAGAGACCCGCGACGAGCAGCTAAAGGCCGGACGCGACGAGATACGCCGCACGGCGATGGATATGGCCGAGATAGAGCGCCGCGAGCAGGAGCTGCAGCATAGCGTGGCGTCGCTCGTCGACGAGGGACTGGAGGAGGCGTCGCGCACGTTCATAAGCCGCGAGCTGGGCGTCGATCCCGACGATACGGTCCGGAAGGTCACTCTGTCGCTCGTGAGCGAGCGACATAAGCTGAGCAAGATCCACTCCAAGTTCTCGCGCGTGGAAACCGAGCGCGACAAGCTCATAGAGCTTGTGCCGATGGCCATCTACAATCTCAAGGAGGCCATCATAGAGCAGCGTCTTGCAAGCCTGAGAGAGGAGCTGCGGCGCTGTGGCAGCGATCCGGAGGCCTGCAACCGCATTCTCTCCGACATGGGGCAGCTCAACGAGAGCAAGAAGAGCCTCGCCGCATATCTCGGCGAGCGCACGATCACCCCGCGCCGCCACTGACAGAGTCACATAACCGTTTGTAGAAGCATATACCCCGCTGAAATGTCATACGTAGATATCATACTCATCGTTCTCGCACTCGGAGCGGCCGTCATAGGCTATCGCAGGGGTGCCATTCGTCAGGCAGCCTCGATCGGAGGCATTCTAGTGGCTCTGTTTGCCGTGAGAGTGGCCGGCGACAAGGCTACGGCTGTCGCCGCCTCGCTGATCGGCCAGAGTCCGGCCGACTATGCCGCCCGCATCCTGGGATGCGGAGCGCTATTTCTTGCCGTATGGGGCGGCTGCTGGATGCTCGGGCGAATGCTCAGGCTGTCGGTCAGGGCAGTGATGCTCGGCCCGGTCGACAGTGTCGCCGGATCGGTGTTTCTGATCTTCAAGTGGGGGCTGGTAGTCAGTCTGCTGCTCAATCTGTGGAAGACGATATCGCCCGACAGCGGAGTCTTTGCCGATTCGCGTCTGCTGGGCGGACGGCTGTTTGCCGCCGTCATGGATATGGCTCCCGCCGTCATGGGATTTCTGCGCGATTCGTTCATGGGGCCAAGCTGATGCCGGCCTATTGAACATTTGCGCTCCGGATGCCGTTGAAATAGAAAAAGGTTTCGACTATGAAAACGGCAAACAACTGGTTGACGACAATTATCGTATTCGTGGTAGGCGTGCTGCTGATCGTGTGGCACGGCCGTCTTGACGTGCTTCAGTGGATAGTGATGGCCGTAGGCCTTATGCTGGTCATCCCCGGCGCCTACAGCTTTATTTCGGCCATAGCGCGCCGATCGCATGCCCAGGGGGAATATTCGGCGGCCTCGTCCACCATCGTGGCAAGCCTCGGAGCGCTCGCTCTGGGTGTATGGATGCTTGTGACGCCGGCGTTTTTTGTCGGTCTGCTGGCATATATCTTCGGCGCGATTCTCGTGCTCTACGGCATATTCCATATCGTCGTGATACGCTTCTGGAGCTCCCCCTACGTTTTGCCATGGTGGTTCTACGTCATCCCCGTGCTCATGATTGTAGCCGGAGTGGTGATCCTCTGCTCGAGCGTCCGTGTGATGGATTCGGTAGTAGTGCTGATCATGGGCATATCCCTGGTGGCCTCCAGTGTCAATTCGGTGCTCGAGCATGTCAGCACCCATCCGAGCCACCCCCGCCCGCCAAGCTGATATGATTGGAACCCGGGCTTATTAGTCCTATCCTCAGATTGCTACTATCCCTCCGATAATCCCTATCCACTCCTTAATAAGTAAGAAACGCGCCCCGATTCACATCGGAGCGCGCCACAT
>JAIDKJ010000323.1 GCA_029051835.1 Paramuribaculum sp.
GCCTCGTAGGTGTCGGCGGCGGGATATTCCTCCACCGGATAGAGTATCACTGCGTTGGCTTGACGCTGCTGTTGCTGCTTTTTGAGCTTCTTGGCAGCCTCTATGTTTTTGTCCTTGTCCTTCGAGGGGTTGAAATATATGTCGTCGTCGAAATTCACTTGGGCCGACGCACAGGCCAGCGGAGCTGCTATGATGAGCGCCGCCAGAAGACTTTTAGTGATGTGTGCCATAAGTTCGGTCGTTTTGTGTTGATAGATTGATTTGTATGTTCTGACTGCAAAGATAGCGCTTGGTTTAACAGTCAGCGCTACGTATCTGTCGCTTTTGATGCTATCTAACCACAAAAGTAGTGATTTCTGCCAATTATTCGGTCGTTACAGATCTGTGTTAGCCGTTTTTAACATATGGCCGGTATCCCGGCCCGGAGTTGTCGTCGGGGGGGGATACCGGCTTATGGTATGCAGCTGCTGTCGGCAGGCTGTCGAGTATCAGTTGCGCACCGGTTTCATGTCGTAGCTCACCATCGCTATCGAGAATCCCCAGTAGATGAAAGCGAGCGAAGTCAGGAAGCTGGTCATCATCATGTCCTGTACCCATCCGGCCTCGATGAAGAAGAAGCCTATGATCATCAGGAGGATGCCGTTGATCAGATAGAGCCACCAGTAGCGGCGGTCGCGCTGGCTGACGGAGCTGATGATGGCGCTGATGCCCCAGAACAGGAAGATGATGGCTATGAAGTAGGGGAACACGGCTTCGGATAGCACTATGCTTCTGACAAGCATGAAGCCTATGAACATGTCGATGATGCCTCCGGCGAGCCACCATCCCCAGCCTCGGCCATGATTGGGACCGGAGGCCACGCATAGCTGTACCACGCCGGCCAGGACGAGCATCCAGCCGAATATCTGCGAGGCGATGGCAAAGCCGCTCACCGGCCAGATCCAGTAGGCGAATCCGCATATCACCATAAGGATGCCTACAGCGAGAACCACCCACCAGTAACGGGTGCGTCCCCAGAAAGATAGATTGAGGTTTTTCATAATTCTGACGGATTAAAGTTTGTTTTGATATTATAACACGCCTCCGCCCCAAAAGTTGCGGTCGGATGGTGAGGTGTGGCAAGGCTGTCGACATAATCGCCATGCATAATCGCCGGCCGGATGGGGGTAATTCGGCAATTACTTGCTAACTTTGCGGCAGAATTGACAAACCCCTTTTCATGATATACCCCGATAGATTCGAACACAAGATAGGATTTACAGCCGTCCGCCAGCGGGTGGCAGAGCTGTGTGGCTGCGATGCTTCGCGCGCCATGGTCGAGGCTATGGCTTTTTCGGCCTCCGCCTCTGAGGTGCGTGCCATGCTGGAGCCTGCCGACGAGATGTTGCGGCTGCTGCGTGCCGGCGAGATGCCTCCGCTCGACGGGCTTGGCAATCCGGCCGACGTGCTAAGAGCCATGCGTCTGCCGGGCACGTTCGCTCCGGCCTCGGAGCTGTTGTCGCTGCGCAGGGCGCTTGCCGTGGTGGCCGACACGGCCGATTTCTTTGCGGTGAGGCGCGATGAGGAGGGACGCTCGCCCCTGCCTGCGCTCGATGCCATAGCCTGCCGTATCGGCAGTGTCAGAAACGAGGCGGCGGCGATCGACCGTGTGATGGACCGCTACGGGGAGATTCTCGACAATGCTTCGCCCGAGCTTGCGGCCATACGCCGTCAGCTGTCGGCTATGTCGGGATCGGTCAATTCGGCTATGCGGCGGGTGATGGCACGCGCGGTGGCCGAGGGGGTGCTGGAGGCCGACGCGGCGCCGGCCATGCGCGACGGACGTCTGGTCATACCGGTGGCGCCGATGAACAAGCGGCGGATTTCGGGCATCGTGCACGACGAGAGCGCTTCGGGCAAGACGGTGTTCATCGAGCCGGCCGAAGTGGTCGAGGCCAACAACCGCATCAGGGAGCTGCAGATCGAGGAGCGCCGCGAGATCACGCGCATACTCATCCGTCTGGCCGACGAGTTGCGTCCGTCGATCCCATCCATCGAGGAGTCGGTCGGGGTGGTGGCAAGCCTCGATTTCGTCAGAGCCAAGGCGCGCTATGCCGTAGAAACCGATGCCTGTATGCCGTCGCTGTCCGACGGTCCGGAGCTGGAGTGGTACCATGCGTGCCATCCCGAACTGCTGCTTTCGCTGCGACGTCAGGGGCGCGAGATAGTGCCGCTCGACATTGTGCTGACACCCGCGGCGCGCCTGTTGGTGATCTCGGGTCCCAACGCGGGCGGCAAGTCGGTGTGCCTCAAGACGGTCGGCGTGTTGCAGTATATGCTTCAGTGCGGACTGCTGCCGCCTGTCCACGACAATTCGCATTTCGGCATATTCTCCGATATTTTCGTGGATATCGGCGACGATCAGTCGATAGAGGACGATCTGTCGACTTACAGCTCGCATCTGCGCAACATGAAGACCATCGTGGCCAGTGGACGGCGCGGATCGCTGGTGCTTATCGACGAGTTCGGAGGCGGCACGGAGCCGCAGATCGGAGGAGCGATCGCTCAGGCGATACTCCACCGTTTCGCCGATCTGGGGCTGTGGGGAGTGGTCACGACCCATTATCAGAATCTTAAGCATTTCGCCGAGGACACCGACGGACTCGTCAACGGATCGATGCTCTACGACCGCCATCTGATGCAGCCGCTGTTCAGGCTCTCGATAGGCAATCCGGGCAGCTCTTTCGCCGTGGAGATAGCGCGTAAGACGGGGCTGCCGCAGGAGATCATACGCGAGGCGGAGGAGATAGTCGGAAGCGACTATGTCAATCTCGACAAATATCTGCTCGACATAGCCCGCGACAGGAAGTATTGGGAAAACAAGCGCATGGCCATACGCCAGAAGGAGAAGAAGCTTGAGGAAACCCTACGCCGCTATGAGGAGGAGGCCGAAACGCTCCGCTCGCACAGGCGAGAGATCATCGGCGAGGCGCGGCAGGAGGCCAAAAAGATACTTGAGGGGAGCAATGCGGCTATCGAGCGCACCATACGCACCATACGCGAGGCGCAGGCCGACCGCGAGCGCACTCAGCAGGCGCGCCGCCGCCTCGAGCAGCAGCGCCGACAGATGGAGGAGGCCAAGGGGGGCGGATCGGGAGCCAACGAGCTGTTGCGGCGGGCGCCCAAAGCCCGGAAGCCGGCGACGCCTCAGCCTCAGGCCGATAAGGAGCGGCGCCCTATAGCGGTGGGCGACGCGGTGAAGCTCGACGGCGAGGGCGCCGCCGGGCGTGTGCTCGAAGTGTCGGGCAAGCGGGCTACGGTGGCGTTCGGTATGCTTAAGACGACGGTCGACACGGCGCGTCTGCGCCACACTGCCGCCGATCCCGACCGCGCTCCGGCTCGATCGGCCTCGTTTGTCAGCGCTTCGACTGCCGACAATCTCCGCGACCGTCAGCTCAGCTTCAGGCGCGACATCGATGTCCGTGGGATGCGTGTCGACGAGGCGCTGCAGGCCATCACGTATTTCATCGACGATGCGGTGCAGTTTTCGGCCGGACGGGTGCGCATACTCCACGGCACCGGCACCGGGGCGCTGCGTCAGGCCATACGCCAATATCTCGACACGGTGGCCGGAGTGGCTTCGTATCGCGACGAGCATGTGCAGTTTGGCGGCGCCGGCATCACCGTGGTGGATCTCTCCTGAGAGGAGAGAGAGGGGAGAGAGAGGAGAGGGAGAGAGAGGGGGAGAGAGGGGAGAAGCGCGGTATGCAAAAAAAAAGGTTGTCGGGTGGGTAAAAATGGCAGGCGGCGGCCGTCGGCCGAGGGCG
>JAIDKJ010000324.1 GCA_029051835.1 Paramuribaculum sp.
ATACGAGGTAGTCAGCAAATCGCTTACCCCCGAAGTGCTACGCACCATCCAGTATGTTATCGAGGATAAGCGCTCCGAAAAGCTGACCGATGAAGAAGCTATTTTGCTGTTCACAAAATATCTTCCCAAGTGGCGCGAGGAAAATCCGGGCAAAACAAAGCCGGAGATTACCGATGGCGATCCGTTGGCTCGCCGTATAGCTATGGCTATCGAACATCTTCGTCAACTCAAACGCAATAAACTCGCACAGCAACAATGATCAACTGGGAAAAGGAATTCGAAATTATCTTTAACGACCCTCTCTTAGCCGATGTTACCGCTCCACGCAAACGGGCAACATCAAGCGACCGACTTATTGCCGGATTCCAAGAGATACTTGCCTTCTGCGAAGCCAATGGTCGACTTCCCGAAGATACGCCCGAAGAAGCCTCGCTATTCCATAAATGGACCGGGCTACTGAAAAGCGAGAAAAAGATTGAGCGTTGTCGCCCCTTTGATGACCTCGGCATACTACCTCAGCCAGTGAGCACTGAGGAAGAACCACAGGCTGAATATCATCGCGAGCTGACAGAGGAAGAACAGCTTGAAGCTATTCTTAATGACCCACTGCTCGCAGATATTGAGGACGGAGCCGACCTCGGACTATTTGACGTACCCGAATATATGCGCCAACGCCTTGAAGCCCGAAAGGAGGCTGAGTACATTGGCAAACGCCGCCCATGTGAAGACTTTGACAAGTACGCCGACGGCTTCAAGGAAATTCAACAAGGCTTGAAATCGGGCAAATACAAGCTCGTCAAGTTCAGCGAGCCAAATCTTAAAGTCGGTCGCTACTTCGTCGAACAGGGCATCATTGGCTATCTCGCAGCTTTCGAGCAAGAAGCCAAAAATAATCTCGGTCGCGTTGATGGACGCACTCGAGTTATCTATGAAAACGGCTCTGAGGCCGACATTAAATTCCGTACAATCACTAAAAATCTTTCTGTCGATGGTTACAGCATTATGGATTGTTCGGAAATGACGCCCGAAGAATTTGAGCAATGCTTCACTCTCACCAATAAAGACGTTGAGAGTGGTACAATCTATGTGCTTCGCTCGAAATCTTCTCGCCCGGAGATAGCGGCCATCAAAGACCTCTACAAAATCGGATTTACCGTTACATCGGTTGAAAGCCGCATCGCCAACGCAAAGAACGAGCCGACTTATCTTTGCGCCGATGTCGAAGTCGTGGCAACGTGGAAAGTCTATAATGTGAAATCATCGACGTTTGAGGCTCTAATACACAAACTTTTTGCAGGAGTTCAGTTGCAAGTTACTGTAGACGGGCACCGGCCAAAAGAGTGGTTTGTCGTTCCTTTCAAGGTGATTGAAGAGGCTGTCAATGCAATTATATCAAGAAAATTAATTGAGTATAATCCGCAATTCCAACGAATTATATATCTTTAGGCATGAAGCTGTTGGATTACATTGGAGAGTTTTTCTTGTTTCGTTGGCTGTTTGATAAGTTCAAGAAGTCTGTAAAATAGCATGGGGCGCACACAACAGTTCTGGAATCTTCAATTGACAGAGATGGCAAATGTCTGAATGGCAATCATAATGAAGATATAGCCCCAATAATGATTTGAATTCCGGGAATAATTCTCACTCATTTGACGATTTCCAAGACGAGCTGGATGACTATGACATGATGGATGATAACTTGTAATAGTCTTGTACTTGCTTGTTGAGTGGATTTCGCAGTGGAGGGAAAAGTAGAGGAAAATGCGGGGGAGGTGGTGTGTATGTCGTCGATATTGGCTAATTTTGCTGTTTATTATGGCTGAAAGCAAACAGGAGGAGATAGAGGCGACGCGGTCATCGGCCGACGGCATGCGTGGCGCATTCAGCGCCATGGGCGTCTATGGCGGCGTGCAGGCAGTGCAGATTCTGGCCGGGCTGATACGCGGCAAGGTTTCGGCATTGTTGCTCGGCGTTGGCGGAACCGGCATATCGTCGCTCTATGCTTCGGCGGCAGCAGTGGTGCAGCAGATAGCTGTGGCTGGTCTTAATCTTGCTGTGGTCAAGGAAATTTCCGGGATTTCTGACGATGAGGAGGCGCGCCGTGTGGCGGCAGCCGTGAGCCGGCGTCTGACGGATCTCTGTGCCCTGGCGGGAGCGGCATTGTGCCTGCTGATGAGTCCGTTGCTGAGCCTGCTGACTTTCGGCAACTATGATTTTACGGTCGGTTTCATGGGGCTGTCCGTAATGGTGGGCATGAGTGTGGCTGCCACGGGTCGTCAGGCGTTGTTGCAGGCCACGCGCTCGCTCCGTCCGCTGGCGGGTGCGACGATGGGTGCCACTGTCGTGTCGGTCGTGTCGGCTGTGCCTCTTTACTGGGCTTTTTCGGTCGACGGTATTGTCCCGGCCATGATAGCCGGATCGTTTGCGGGGTTGTGGTTTTATTCGCGGGCAGTGCGTCGGGAGCGGTTGTGCGGTCGGAGTGCCGCCGACGTGCGTCTGCGCGACCATATGCCGCTTGTGCGCCGTCTGCTGCGTAGCGGCCTGTCGCTGATGGCTGTAGGCGCTATGTCGGTAGGTGTGACGTTTGCTGTCAACGTGTGGCTCCGTGCTGAGGCCGGCGAGGCGTCGGTGGCCATGTATCAGGCCGCGTCGTCGGTAAGTTCGCAGTGTGCTTCTCTTGTGTTCATGGCCATGGCTATGGATTATTTCCCAAGGATCAGCGCTCTTGCGGGCGACCGCATGGCAATGACGGCGGCGGTGGAGCATCAGATCCGCGCGGTGATGATAGTGCTGACTCCGATGGCGTGTCTGCTGTCGGTGGCGGCTCCGCTGGTGACCGGATTGCTTTTCAGCAGTGAGTTTGACGGCATGATCCCGATGTTGCGGTGGCTTTCGGTGGCGATGGTGCTTAAAGGTGTGTCATACCCTCTCGGTTATGTGCCTCTCGCCATGGGGCGCCGTCGATTGTATTTCCGGCTCGAAGGGATATACGGGACTGTCACGGTTTTTGCAGCTGCGACGGCCGGATATGCTGCCGGAGGTCTGGAGGGGATCGGTGTGGCGACCTGTGTGGTATATGCTCTTGACATAGCGGTCTATGCGTCGGTGTGCCGCCGATGTTTCGGCGTGTCGCCCGGTGCTCCGACGGCTTTGCAGGCGGTGTGTTCGGTGGTTGTGGCGGTCTGCGCGGTCATGGCATCCGGTCTGCCGGATCAAACAATGGCCTGCGTTGTGCAGGGTGTTGTCTGTCTGACAGCGTTGGTCGTGTCATGGATTGCGTTCGGCAGGATCAGAAAATATAATTGAAGTGTTGGAATAAGCTACAGATGTACATATGACTGAAATATATTTACGACATGCGACTGAGGCCGATGCCGGCGAGGCGTGGAGAATACTCGACGCAGCGCGTCATCGCATGCTTGCGGCAGGCAAACGCCAGTGGAGCATGGAATATCCGTCGCCGGCCAATGTCGAGGCCGACATCTCAGGCCGCACAGCCATGGTGGCGGTCGATCGGTCGGGGAGGATATTAGGTTACTGCTCGGCTCCGCTCACCGGCGAGGAGGCGTATGATGCCATAGATGGATGCTGGCTGACAGACGACGGCCCGTATCTGACCGTACATCGTATGGCTGTGGCGCCTGAAGCTTTGCGCAGGGGAGTGGCGTCGGCCATGATGCGACACCTTGAAGCCTACGCCATCGAGGCCGGCATGCGCTCGATACGGATAGACACCAACTACGACAATGAAGCAATGCTACGTATGCTCGACAGCCTCGGATACGAAGGTTGTGGCGTAGTCAGGTATGCATCGGGCGAACGCATGGCGTTTGAAAAAAGATTGTGAAACATTAACTGTTGATATTTTGTTGAAGATAAGTAACTCACAAGAATTAGCTGCGAGCGATTTTTGAGGTTTGTTAGAGTGATTTTTGTTTGAATAGGAAGGCGTGTAGCGAACTATACAACCGATGATTAAAGCAAAAAGCGCCGAGCAAAAACAAAAAGCACCGCAGTGAATCAAGAGTTACTGATGAGTTTGATGATGTCAACTAATTTTTGAGAGTTACTTTTATGAATACTAAAGAGCGTATAGTGATAGTG
>JAIDKJ010000325.1 GCA_029051835.1 Paramuribaculum sp.
CTCACGGACAGGGCGAACCCTTCCTCTCTATCGTCTTCACATCTGAATCAGGACGCCTGCTTGACAGCATTCCGGTGGTAAGCATACCATCTGAGGCGCAGATGGGGTCCCTGAGCTTCAACGGAGCAGTGACGTTCGATACGTTTGACGGCTACCTCCCGCACTCACAAGCCGAAGGCATCGCCTTCTTCATACAGGGCCAGCCGAGCATGTACAGTGCTCCCACACCGGCGCTCTGGCGCGCCGGCGACGAGCTGCATACGCTGATGAAATTTTCCGACACTATCTACAGCGTGGCCATGAACCGCGCTCCCGAGGCCGCACTGATATTCGACATGGGAGGCAAAGGATACACACCGGCCGACAACGGCAAGCGCGATATGACGGAAAATGACCTGATGATCGGAGAGCTCGTCGAAACTCCGTCGGCACTGATTTTCGGCGTGTCGAAAGGATGGAACAAGCGAGCCAACGCATTCATCGGACTATATGACAAAAAGGATGGAACCACACGCGCCACAAAGGCAAGCGAGGGATTTACCGACGACCTGACCGGCTTCATGCCGTTCTTCCCCGTGGCAGCCACCCCCGACGGCCGCTATGTAGGCATCGTCACGCAGGAGGATATCGCCAAGTGGATGGAGGAGCACCCCGACGCAAAGGTGCCGGAAGCGCTTCAGGAGATAGTCGACAGCGAGGAGGAGCCCAACCCGGTGCTTGTCATCGTGAAGTAATATCGACACGACCCGGAACGAAACCGGGCAGGAATAAGAATCAGTCAGGCTCGACGGACAAGGCATTGCGCTGCAGTCCGGCGAGCTTGGCTCTTTTTATGGCCGAATGGCGGAAGAGCGTCGAGAACCGCTGCTGATCCATCGACAGCAGATCGTCGCGCGTCAGCTCAAGCAGTTCAGGCCGCGGCTCAAACTCAGGCAACGGCCTGACCGGATCGGCCATACGGTTGTGGGGGCATGCTATCTGGCATGTGTCGCAGCCATAGACACGCCGGCCAAGGCTCACGCCTTCGGGAAGCGGCCCGCGATGCTCTATGGTGAGGCACGACAGACAGCGACGGGCATCGAGCGAGGGACGCGACGGATTGCCGTCGAGCGCCTGTCCGGGGCAATATACCACACAGCGCCTGCATCCGGCACAGGACAGGCGGCACGGCTCGTCGGGCGTCATGTCGACGGTAGACAGTATCGTGCCGATAAAAAAATATGATCCGGCTCCCGGAAGGATAAGCTGACAGTTGATACCGATGAATCCAAGCCCGGCCCTGACGGCCCAGTAGCGTTCACGCAAAGGAGCCGTATCGACACACACGCGCGTCTGTCCGCCCCAGCGCTGACGCAGTGACTCGGCAGCCCCTTCGAGGCGACGGCGCAACACCTCGTGGTAGTCGTCGCCAAGAGCATAGGCCGCAAAGCGGAGCTTTCCCTCGCCGGGAAGCACGGGATGAGCATAGGGAAAGGCGGCCACAATCATGGAGCGAGCCCCCTCGAGCAACAGGGAGGGATCGCGACGCACATCGCCATAACGGTCGAGATAGTCCATCGTATCATGGCATCCGGCCGCGATCCACTTGTCGTAGGCGGCGGCCGACTCCCCGTCGACCGGCTCCACGCGCGCTATGCCGAACCGATAGGCACCCGACTGCGACATGACCGACTCGATATCGGCATGGCCGGGAATGTCACATCGGCAGGACGTCGAACTCATATCCTTCGTTTTTCAGCCATTTTATAGCCAGCGGCAGAGCGGCCATCATATTGCGCTCGGCCTTGAGCGAATCATGAAAGACGATGATCGATCCCGGGCGGGCGTAGCGGCGCACATTGTCGAACACCTGATTGGGTCGCAACCGCTTCGAATAGTCGCGCGTGACGAGATCATACATCACTATATTGTAGCGGCTCTTGATGGCCTTGGCCTGCCCCCAGCGTATGATGCCGTGGGGAGGGCGGAAGAGATGGCTGTCGATAAGCCGGTCGGCCTCGGTGATGTCGCGCATATAGGTCATCGACGTCACCTTGAAGCCCTGCAGGTGGTGCATCGTGTGGTTGCCGTAGCTATGCCCGCGACGCTTCACCTCCTCAAACACTTCGGGGTAGCGGCGCACATTGTCGCCGACCATGAAAAAGGTGGCCTTGATACCCTCGGCATCGAGCAGATCGAGCACCCACGGGGTGACCCGCGGTATAGGCCCGTCGTCGAAAGTCAGATACACTACCTTGCGTCCGCGACGGTTGAGCCGCCACACCGCCTCCGGAAACAGGAGGCGGTAGAGCAACGGCGGCTGTTCGATAAGTCCCATCAGCTTACTTCGCCTTCTGGGCGGAATTAAAGCGGAACTGGCGTTCGAGATCGACACCCTTTGCCGATATTTCCTTCTCAAGCTCCTCGACATCGCCGCCTCCGTAGAGATAGCTCTGTATCAGGTCGAGGAAGTAGCGCTGGTCGGTATACCGGTCGGAGTAAGGCAGGGTGGAATACTGCCACGGCGACAGACTCTGATAATAGACGATATTGTCGGCAAAACGCATGATCTCGTCGCGGATTATCTTCAGTCCCTTCTCGGTGTCGGCCTTGTTGCCGGTGAGTTCGCCGAGATTGAGATAGAGATCGCCGGCCTGCTTGCCCACCTGCACGGCATAGGGCATCACCTCGGCGGGGAGCTTCTCACGCATCAGGTCGAGCACGGTGCGCGCACGCTGGTATGAATCGGTGGTGATGCGCCTAAGCTCGTTGGACTGTATGGCATTAAGCATGGCCGAGTCGCGGTCGAACGTGCGGCGCGCGTCGATACCCTCGTTGATGAGCGCCGTCACAAGGTCGAGCATTGCGGTTCGGTGTGTGGTCACCATGCGTCGCACCGTTTCGTCAAGATAAATGTCGTCGGCGTCCTTAAGCTTGTCGAGTCCGCCCCAGGCCCATCGCTCGGTGACGTTGCGATACATCTTCTCGGTGTTGACCGCGGGAGCGTCGGAGGAATTTCGGAGCGGTCCCACCTCGTAGGCCAGTCCGTTGTTGCGCATATAGGGCGAGAGTCCCATGTAATAGCGTTCGGGCACTGTCATGGCGAAGTAGACCGGACGATCCCATCCGTTGGCCGCCGAAGTGGCTATCATGTCGAGCGCGATAGTCTTGCTGAGGGTCATGCCGCGTTCGCCCGGCGCATGGGGATCAGAGAGCAGGTTGACAGGTATCACCTCATCGGCCACCAGAGCCTCCTGCGGAGTGATGCGTCCGGCCGCCACAAGCGCGGCGGTGTCGACAGGCACATACATATTGGGATGCTTCACGATCGGAAGTCCCCACGCATTCTGCCGCGCCTCGGGCGAATAGATCTGTCGGAGCGAGGCCAGAGCGTCGACCGGCGTGGTATCGTTGTCGAGGAAGTAGGCAAACTGCAGCTTGTCGTAGGCATAATCGGCCGGACGAGCCTGCATGGCTATGCCGGGCGCCTCGTAGGAGGGGCGGCGCACCTGATCTACATACCAGTCGGTGGTGAGATATGAAAGGTTGACCACCTTGACGTCGGTGCGCGTACCCTCCACCTCCTGGGCATACCAGAGGGGGAATGTGTCGTTGTCGCCGTTGGTAAACACTATGGCGTTTTCGTCAAGGCTGTTGAGGTAGTTGTTGCCGAAGTCGCGCGTGGTGTAGCGGCCCGAACGGTCGTGGTCGTCCCATGTCTGCGACACCATCTGCAGCGGCACAAGCAGACCGATGAAGGCAGCCACCGCGGCAGCAGCCATAGAGCGCGAGCGGAGCTTGCCGGGAAGATCCTCGGCGGGGTATATG
>JAIDKJ010000326.1 GCA_029051835.1 Paramuribaculum sp.
AATGATATCGGCAAATACTCCGGCTGCAGTCACATCTGAACCGGCGCCATATCCTTTGATCACCATCGGGTAATCGTGATAGCGCTCGGTTGTAAGCAATATCACGTTGTTGCTTCCCTCAAGATTATAGAAGGGATGATCTGCCCCGACAAGTTCGAGTCCGACAGATGTCGCGCCATTGTCAAGCCGGGCTACGAATCTGAAGCGTTTACCCTCGCGCGTGGCTTTGTCGCGGCGGCGCTCAAAATCCTCATCGAGCCGCGTCACCGGCTCAAGGAAATCATCCACTGAACCGTCGAACATCTCTGATGGGAGCAGGGGAGCCGATACGACGTCCGACAGGCTGACCTGATACCCGCTTTCGCGTGCGAGTATCACCAGTTTGCGCATCACATCGGTGCCGCTGAGATCGACACGAGGATCCGGTTCGCTGTAGCCTTCGGCCATCGCGCGCCTGATAGCCTGTGAAAACGGCACTGTTTCGGATATGATGTTGAAGATGAAATTGAGAGTGCCCGACAGCACCGCCTCTATGCGGATAATCTTGTCGCCTGAGTTTATGAGCGAATTGATAGTGTTGATAATCGGCAGGCCGGCTCCGACATTGGTTTCAAAAAGATATTTCACATCACGCCTGCGGGCTATCGTCTTCAGATCACGATATCCTTCTAAACATCCCGAAGCCGCGATCTTGTTGGCGGCCACCACATTGACGTTGTGGCCGAGCAGATCGGGATACAGAGCGGCAATCTGTGGACTCGAGGTGCAGTCGACAAACACGGAATTGAATATATTCATTCCGATCACCTCGTCGCGAATGAGTTCAGGCGACGACTGGCGGCCGTCGGCGGCCAGTTGCTCCAGACATGTGTCGAGGTTCATGCCTTCACGGTCGAAATATACTTTGGTGGAATTGGCGATGCCCACTACCTTTAGCTTCAGAGCCTTTTCGCGGAGAAGTTTCTCCTGCTGCAGGGCAAGCTGCTGAATCAGGTGACGCCCAATGTTGCCAATTCCGACTATGAAGAGATTGAGTACTTGGGTGTCAGAGAGAAAAAAACTGTCGTGGATGACGTTGAGCGCCTTTTTCTGATCCTTGATTTTGATTACGAACGATATGTTGGTTTCTGACGCTCCCTGCGCGCATGATATCACATTGATACCATTTCTGCCAAGGGTATTGAACAGGCGTCCGGCCACACCGGCGGCATTACGCATGTTTTCGCCTACTATAGCCACAGTCGCAAGATTGTGCTCCGAATGTATGGGATTAAGCTCTCCCGAAGCAAGTTCGGCCGCATATTCCTTTTCGAGCGCTTCCACGGCACGTGCGGCATCCTCGTTTTTGACGGCAAACGATGTAGTGTTTTCACTGGATGCCTGCGACACCATGAACACACTGACTCCCTCACGGGCAAGAGCGTTGAATATGCGGGCGTTGATACCTACAATTCCCACCATTCCGAGGCCCGATACGGTGATCAGGCATGTGTCGCTGATCGACGATATGCCCTTGATAGCCTTGCCGTCACGATTGCTGTCGGATACATCGCTGCTTGACGATATAAGCGTTCCTTTCGCATCGGGATTAAAGGTATTCTTAAGCAGGATAGGTATATTCTTATGGAATACCGGGTAAATGGTAGGCGGATAAATCACTTTGGCTCCGAAATTGCATAATTCCATTGCCTCGACAAATGTCAAGTGATCGATAACGTATGTATTGCTGATAATGCGCGGATCGGCGGTCATAAAACCGTCGACATCAGTCCAGATCTCAAGCGACTCGGCATCAAGAGCCGCAGCTATAATGGCTGCAGTGTAGTCGCTGCCTCCGCGTCCGAGATTGGTCACATCGCCTGTCACGGAGTCAGATGAAATGAATCCGGGCACCACAGCCACCTCATAGTCACTCGTGCCGAGAGTCTGCATTACAAGCGGAAGCGTGGCATCATTGTCGAGCACATGCTTTCCGAACTGATCGACCGTTTTGATGATCTGCCGGGAGTCAAACAGCTTTGCCCCTTTGATAATGCGGCTTATGATCAGACTTGAAAGACGCTCGCCATAGCCGACGATCGTATCAAGCGAACGC
>JAIDKJ010000327.1 GCA_029051835.1 Paramuribaculum sp.
GCGTCGCGCAGCGCCGTGATGGTTTCGGTGGCGAAATTCTTGAGTTCGTTGAGTTTCTGTCCGAGTTCACGTTTCTGTTCGGCCGGCAGAGCCTTGAAGTCGTTGAAAAGAGCTGTCACTGCTCCCTTCTTGCTGAGGTAGCGTATGCGCAGCTGCTCCGCCTCCTGCGGCGAGGTGGCTTTCAGTGATGCTATTTCAGCCCGCAGATTCTCTATTTTTTCAATCATCGTGGATTATAGTCTAAAATTAGTGCAAATTTACAACGAATTTCGCGGATTCTATCTATTTTTGCCGAAATATGTGTGGGATCGCGTGGCGAACCGCCGGAGCGGGCCGCAAAATCCGTCGGATGCGGTAGGATACCTCCCCCGGTTGTAGAATCCGATGCCATACTAAAGCAGAGAATATGAAAAAAACAGTTTATCACTCGAAAATTGACCTGTGGGTCTGGTTTGTGACCGTAGGGTTTCTTGCCGTTATATGGTTGTCTGCGGTTGGGATGTCATGGTGGTATGTTGTATTCGTCGTCGTCGGCATGACGCTGCTTTACGCATGGCTTATGTTTGGCTGCTGGTATGAGATAGAGGGTGATGAGCTTGTGATATATCAGTTCTTCCACCCCACTCGTCTGCCGATATCCAAGATAAAGGATGTAAGGAAAACCTCGGGCTATCTCGCCACTGCTGGTTTGTCGCATCTGCGGGTTTCGATACGCATGACTGATCGCTCCGTGCTGAAAAGTTCCGCTCCGATAGAAATATCACCGAAGGACCGCGACGGATTCATAGCCCGATTGGTTGAGATAAATCCCGATATAAACGTTTTGTCGTGACTTTTATGATGTCGAATGATTATAAGGCGACTGAGATGGTTGAGGCCGGGATCAGATCGCTTCTCGGCGAGGCCGGCGAAGCCGGGCATATAGTCGTGGGACTGAGCGGCGGCGCCGATTCGGTGGCGCTGACGGTGGCTATGCGACGCATCGGATACGACATGGAGGCGTTGCATTGCAACTATCATCTGCGAGGCGATGAGTCGGACTCCGACGAAGCTTACGTCAGGCGGTTGTGCGGCGAGCTTGGGATTCCGCTCACGGTGTGCGGCCTCGATGTCGAGGCGGAGGCGCTGCAGGGGGAGTCGGTGGAGATGACCTGTCGACGGCTCCGTTACGCTCTGTTTGCGGAGCGTGCGCGGGCTACCGGCGCTTGGGCTGTGGCTGTGGCGCATCACCGCGATGACAATGTCGAAACGTTCTTTCTCAATCTGATGCGGTCGGCCGGAATAGCCGGTCTGAAGGGGATGCTCCCCGTGGCTCCGCTGCCGGGCGATCCGTCGGTGAGGCTTGTCAGGCCGCTGCTCGGAGTGACGAGAGATATGACCGAGAGATATCTCGGTGAACAGGGGGTGGAGTATGTCGTCGATTCGACCAATCTTGGATGTGACTACACGCGCAATCGTGTGCGCAATCGTGTCATGCCGGCTCTGCGCGCCGACTTCCCTGGAGCCGATGCGGCTGTGGCGGCCTCGATCGATCATCTTCGTGAGGCCTACGGGTTTGTCGTGGAGATGACAGGGCGCCTTGAGAGGATTTATTGCAAGGATGGCGCTATAGACGTGGCCGCGATGATGTCCGATGTGACTTCGGCGCGGTTCGTCCTGCTGTCGCTGCTGTCGGGTCGCGGATTTTCGGCCGAGCAGGTCGATGAAATTGTCTGCTGTGTCGGAAGCCGCCAGGCGCGACGACGTTTCGTGGGCGGACGTAATGAATATCTGCTCGACCGCGGAGTGTTGCGCCCGGTAGCCGGAGAGGACTCCATAGGCGAATACAAGGTGACGGTGGAGCGGGTCGATGCCGCCGGTCTGGTGATGGAGCGCAGCAACTACGTAGCCTATTTTGATGCCGATGAGTGGGATGCCGGTCAGGCTGTGGAGTGGCGTCCGTGGCGTCAGGGCGACATGATAAGTCCGCTTGGTATGCGTGGCCGGAAGAAACTGAGCGATGTGTTCAACGATGCCAAGACGCCGGCCGACGTGAAAGCGGTGTTGCCGCTGGCAGTCAAGGACGGTGAGGTGCTGTGGGTGCCGGGCGTGAAGCGAAGCCGGCTGCTGACAGTAGGTCCGTCCACTCGCAGTGTGGTGGTTTGCCGCCTGTGTCGTCCCGCCCGATAAGAGGGTATTTCTATATCGGCCTTAAGGCAGTGTGTCGGGTCAGCGCCGCCTGATGACGGTATGGCTCTGTGTGATGACTATATCGACAGGTACGTCGTGGCTGTCGGTATCGATGTCGTCGTCGACAAGCTGGAAGTCGTAGCCTACTCCCACTTTAGTGGCCCGAGAGTCGGATAGCAGCCGGTCGTAATATCCTTTTCCGCGCCCAACGCGGTTGCCGTGGCGGTCGTAGGCCACGGCCGGCACTACGATGAGTTCTATGTCGGCTATATCGGCTATCTCATTGCCGTCGGGCTCCTCTATCTGAAACGCGCCGAGGTGGAGCCGTGTCTGTTCGTAGGGAAGGATGTCGAGATTCACGCCGTTGACACGTGGCAGGAAGAAGTGTTTGCGTCCGCTCCATTTTCCGAGAAACTCGCGTGTCGACAGCTCGTCGGGGAGTGAATGATACATCAGTATCCTGTCGGCCATCATGAATGCGGCCATCTGTTCCAGCCGGTCGAATACGCTCTGTGCGGCTTCGTTTTTCTCCCGCTCGGTCAGCAGGCTCTTGCGTGCTCTGACCGTGCGGCGTATGTCATCCTTTTTCATTTTGCGTCAGTTTGTGACTGAATCGTCGTCGTTGATGTAGGTGGTGTCATCGTCGGCGATCTCGGCTGCGGGTGAGAGCTGCGGCCCGGATTTCAGCTCGTCGATGGCTCGTGCCACCGACGGATCGGTCATGTTGTTGACCTCGAAAAGTGCCGCCTGTCCGAGGATGTCGCTTGCGATGAGCGATTTCAGTTGATTAACAATCAGCTGACGCGAAATGTTTATGTAGTACCATCGGGGCGCGATGCCTGCTTTCTGCTGTGCGTAGCCTACGAAGCTTGCCAGGAGCGTGTCGTCGGGCGGCAGCATGGCGAGCAGCTCGCCGGTGGTCTTGGCCTGTTCGAGCATCGCGCGGTTGCTGTCGGCGAAGTTGAACGCGAAGTTGTGGAGCATGCCGGCGTTGAACACGTTGACGTAGTAGGAGGTCACTCCGGCGGTGTCGCGGCCCACATAGATGTCGGGCATGATGCCGCCTCCTCCATACACGGTGCGTCCGCCGAGCGTGGTGAATTCATGCGACTTGTCGAGCTTCACAGAGTCGGCGCTGAGATCCTCGCCGTGAAGGAAGCGGTCGTATACCTCCATTTCGTAGGATTGGGTCGATCCGGGTGTGTAGGCTTTCTGTATGCATCGTCCCGACGGAGTGTAGTAGCGGGCTACGGTAAGGCGTATCGCGCTGCTGTCGGGCAGCTCTATCTGGTTTTGGACGAGTCCTTTGCCGAACGAGCGGCGGCCTATCAGCACACCGCGGTCGTTGTCCTGGATCGCTCCGGCGAAGATTTCGCTCGCGCTGGCCGATCCTTCGTTGATTATCACAGCCATCGGGGCGTCCTGAAATGCACCGGTGCCGTCGCTCCCCATCTGCTGGTCCATCGAGGGAATGCGTCCGCGGGTAGACACGATCGGGCGTCCGGCCGACAGGAATTCATTGGCCATCAGCACAGCCGGTTCGAGAAATCCGCCTGTGTTGTCGCGAAGGTCGAGTATATAGCTTTCGGCGCCTTTGGAGCGCAGATCGATCATGGAGTTGAGAAACTCCATGTAGGTGTTGCGTCCGAATTTGTTGATGCGTACATAACCGGTGGTGGGCGTAATGAGATATGCCGCATCGATTGATGTCACCGGTATGTCGCCTCTTGTCACTTCGAATGTGAGCATCTTCGGTGACGACGCGCGCTGTACTCCGAGCTTTACCACGGTGCCTTTAGGGCCTTTGAGGCGTGAGCGGAGTTTGTCCATGTTGTATTTGATGCCGGCCACGAGGGTGTCGTTGACGGTGAGTATGCGGTCGCCGGCAAGCATTCCCACCTTTTCGGCAGGGCCGCCCGACACGACTTCAACCACCGTAGCTGTGTCGGTCATCATGTTGAACACCACTCCGATGCCGCCGAATGATCCTTCGAGCACTTCGTTGGTCGAGGTCAGATCGGCCGCGGGAATGTAGACGGTATGGGGGTCGAGCTTCGATAGAAGGTCGGGGATGGTTTTCTCGAGCAGGCTATCGGTATCGACAGCGTCGACATAGTCGGAACGGATGAGCGTTACAATGTCGTTGATCTTACGTTCGACCGGGCCTCCGGCCTGGCGGCGGGAAAAATAATTGCCGGCGATCATGCCGGTTATGAATGTGACTGCAATGACAAGCGGCACCCATACGGCCGTACTTTTCAATTTGGGGTTCATATCGTTTTGCTGTCCTTCCTCTTTTGTATGTCAGTGTATGATAGATCGGTTTATGTTGTCAGTGTGTGGAGTCAGAGTCGTCGGCTCAGTCGAGATTTTCTATGTGGACGCATTCCACACCGGCGCGTTCGAGCAGTTCCAGTCCGTCGGCCAGCCGGTATAGTTCGTGAAACACCACTCTGCGTATGCCGCTTTGTATGATTAGCTTGGAGCATTCAAGGCAGGGCGATGCCGTGACATAGAGTGTGGATCCTTCGCTTGAATTGTTGCTTCGGGCTATCTTGGTGATGGCGTTGGCTTCGGCGTGGAGCACGTAGGGCTTGGTAGCTCCGCCGTTGTCCTCGCACACGTTTTCGAATCCGGCGGGAGTGCCGTTGAATCCATCGGAGATGATAGTGCCGTCGCGCACCAGCAACGCTCCCACCTGACGGCGTTTGCAGTAGGAGTTTTCGGCCCAGATGAGAGCCATGCGTAGATAGCGACGGTCCAATAGCGCGCGTTTAGTGTTCTGTTCCATGACGACACACACGTAAATATGCGCAAAGTTAGCTAAAAATTATGGAAATGCAGAGTCTGTGAGGCAAAAAGATGATTGAAAACTCTCTGTGCGGTCATTGTGTCGGTTAGTGTCGGTTGTTAATGATTTTCGAAGTCTTGGCGGTTTGGCAAAAAAATAGTAACTTCGCAGTCGCAATTCCGGCTCTGTAGTTCAACGGATAGAATAGAGGTTTCCTAAACCTTAGATAGGGGTTCGATTCCCCTCGGAGCTACTGCTTGAAAATGACTGCGGTTCGTGCGACAGACGCACGGACCGCAGTTTTTGTGTTATGTGGTTTGTATTAGATCGTAGGACCCCTTTCCACAAAAAAGTCAATATGGCTTGGTTGGAAGGGATTTACTTTATCTCGACGAGGTTATAATGCTGTTTGCCAAGGCCGAGCTGTTCGGCATAGTCGAGTAGATGCGGCGCACGGCGTGCTTCTATGCGTTCTATGAGATGCTGTTTGCCATGGTCGGGCGACTGGCGCACGGCGTCGACGCATGCGCGGTCGACTGCTACGGGGTCGAGCGAGGCGAATATGCCGAGATCGGCAAGTTCGGCCGGGGCCGGGTTGCCGTTGCAGTCGCAGTCGATCGACAGGTTGTTGGCCACGTTGATGTAGACTACTTTGTCGCCGATATGGTTTATGATGGCCTCGCAGGCTTCGGCCATTGATTCCTGAAAAATGGAATCGGCCGGGATGTTGTTCCAGAGTTCGGCCGGATTGGTGGTCTTGCCGGCTGTGTGTACCCAGGCTTTGCCGTCGGCCGATGCTATGCCTATGGCCATGTTCTTAAGGGTGCCTCCGAATCCGGCCATCTGATGGCCTTTGAAGTGGGAGAGCACTACCATGAAATCGTAGTCGGTAAACCGGCTGCCCACCAGATCGTAGGGCAGATGACGGTATTCGGCTACAAACAGTGTGTCGGAGCCGATGGAGTCCATGATGTCTACCGGCGCTATGGCTGTGTAGCCGTGGTCGATAGCTGTTTGATATGCAGTGACAGGTGTGGAGCGAGAGCCTCCGTAGGCGGTGCAGCATTCGACGAGGGTGCCTTTGACTTCGTCGACGAGCGGTTTGATGAGCTGCGGGTCGAGCTGATTGGATTTCTTGGATTCGCCGGTAGAGATTTTGACGGCTACTTTTCCTTGTGCTTTTCTGCCGAGTGCCGCATAGATTTTTTGCAGGCTTTCGGGTGAGATCTCACGGATGAAGTAGACCGTAGGGA
>JAIDKJ010000328.1 GCA_029051835.1 Paramuribaculum sp.
ACCGAAATACTGAAGCATCTTCTCCGCGAGCGTCATTCGCAGCGTGTCATAGTGTTTGCGGCGTCGAAGCTCAAGGTCAAGGAGCTGGCGCGCGCGCTGTCGAAGGCCAAGATACGTATAGGCGAGATGCATTCGGATCTGGAACAGTCGGTGCGCGACAATGTGATGCTCGACTTCCGCGCAGGAAATATAGATGTGCTCGTGGCTACCGACATAGTGGCCCGAGGCATAGATATAGATGACATATCGATGGTGGTCAACTACGATGTGCCCCACGAGCCGGAGGATTACATACACCGCATCGGACGCACGGCGCGTGCCAACAGCGACGGCACGGCCGTGACGTTTGTCGGCGAGCGCGACCAGGTGAAGTTCGGCGGCATAGAGCGCTTTCTCGGCTATGAGGTGAAGAAGGAGGAACTGCCCGAGCGTATGGGCGAAGCTCCGCAATACAGACCCGAACGGCGCTCCGGATCACGGCAGCAGCCGAAGGGTCAGAAGGGTCGCAATGGCGGCGGCAACTCCCGCAAGAGCGCTCCGAAGGGTGGCCGACAGGGTGGCAAAGAGTCTGCGGCGTCGCCGGCACAGGGCGACACAGTGGAGCAGGGCAGCGCCAATAGCTCCCGCCGCCGCAATGGAGGCCGCCGTAAATGGTATGGCCGCCGCAAGGGTGGCGACAAGAGCGGCGACAAGGCTGCCGGAGGCGAGTAAGAGATTAACCGTTTTACGGTAGGAAGCAGCCGTAAGGGTCAGCTGACATAGACCGGATACTAATAAAAAGCATTTTCTACCAATCATTAATATGAGAAAACACTATCTAACGCTCACTGCGGCTCTAATGGCTGCCGCAGTGGCATTCACACCAGAAGCGATGTCACAGCAACGCAAGAATCCTTTTCTCGTGCCTTACGGCACGCAATTCAACATTCCGCCGTTTGAGAAAATCACTTACGACGACTATCTCCCCGCTATCAAGGAGGGCATAGCACGCCGTGAGAAAGAGGTGGAGAAGATCACCGGCCAGGCTCACGAGCCGACATTCGCCAACACGGTGCTTGCACTCGAGAAGTCGGGCGAACTGCTCAACCGTGTGATGATGGTATTCTCGAGCCTTGACGAAACCAATTCGTCGCCCGAGATGGTGGCCATAAGCGAGGTGGCTTATCCGCTCGTGTCGCAGAGCAGCGACGAGCTGATGCTGAACTCGCTTCTGTTCGGACGCGTGGAGCACGTATATGAAACCCGCGACGAAGAGGGACTCAATCCCCAGCAGAAGAGAGCTGTGGAGGAACTTTACCGGGATTTCGTCAGATCCGGCGCCAAGCTCAATATGGTGGATCAGATGAAGCTCAAGAAGATCAATTCGCAGCTGACTGAGCTGTTCCTGCAGTATAACAAGAATCTGCTCAATGCTACTAACGCTTTCTCTATAGTGGTCGAGGATGAGGCTATGCTCGCAGGTATTCCGGCAAGCAATGTGGCTGTGGCCGCCGAGGAGGCCAAGTCGCGCGGACTCGACGGCAAGTGGGTGTTCACGCTTCAGGCTCCGAGCCGTCTGCCGCTGCTCCAGTATGCCGACAACCGCGACCTTCGCCGTCAGATGTACGAGGGCTATATCAATCTGGCGTCGTCGGGCGAGTTCGACAACCGTCCGGTCATACAGCAGATCGTGAAGCTGCGTGCCGAGAAGGCGCGTCTGCTCGGTTATCCCGACTATGCATCGTATATGACTGCCAACGTAATGGCCAAGAATCCGGCCAATGCCGAGGGGCTGCTCATGAAGATATGGGAGCCGGCAGTAGAGCGTGTGCATGAGGAGGTGGCCGAAATGCAGGCTCTCTCCGACAAGGAGGGCAACGATTTCAAGATCGCTCCGTGGGACTACTATTATTATGCTGAAAAGGTGCGCCGCGACAAGTATGCTCTCGACGAGGACGAGGTGCGCAGCTATTTCGCTCTCGAAAATGTCAGAAAAGGCATCTTCTCTATGGCCGAGCGGCTCTATGGAGTGACGTTCACCGAACTGCCCAATGCTCCGAAGTATTACGACGAGGTGAAGGTGTATGAGGTGAAGGATCAGAAGGGCCAGCATGTGGCCGTGTTCATGACCGACTACTTCCCCCGCGCCTCGAAGCGTCAGGGAGCCTGGATGAGCGAATTTCAGGGCGCGTTTGTCGATCCCGACGGCAAGTCGCAGCGTCCGATCGTCTACAATGAGGGCACCTGCTCGAAGCCTGCCGGCGCCACTCCG
>JAIDKJ010000329.1 GCA_029051835.1 Paramuribaculum sp.
AGGAGACTGTGGTGGTGTAGAGCGGGTCGCCGGTGGCGGGATCGGGGACGGTGACGGATCCGTTGCCAATGAGCGGCATGCGGTCGAGCCGTGTGCGCCGTCCGGCCCATCCGGCAGACTTGGATGATGATGCGAGATAGACTCCCTGACGGGAGGCGTCGCCGGCGAATATGTAGTCGAGGCGCAGTGTGGAGTCGGAGAAGTGACGGTCGAAGTCGGCGGCCGAGGCTGTGAGAGCCGTGGCGGCCAGAGCTATGAGGGTGTTGCGGATTGATAACATAATGGGAATTTTGGAACAAAGTTACGACAAAAACCGCGGTTTTTCAGTAATTTTGCCATAAAGAAACGGGGGCTTGTCCCGACTTTTGCCGTACGGTCGGTCGAAAAAGAGCGTATGTGGCCGTTGGAACAGTGGTCGGGGATGAGCCGCAGATATACGGAATCAAAGCAAGCAATATACTATATGGCACGTCCTATAGCCAAAAAGGTGACTGAAACGCCTCTGATGAAGCAATATATGGATATGAAGCAGAAGCATCCCGACGCGGTGCTGCTGTTTCATGTCGGCGATTTTTATGAAACGTTTTCGGAGGATGCGATCACTGCGTCGGAGATACTGGGAATAACTCTCACGAAGCGCGCCAACGGGTATGCTTCGGAGGTGGAGCTGGCCGGATTTCCCCACCATGCGCTCGACACCTATCTGCCAAAGCTCGTCAGAGCCGGCAAGCGTGTGGCCATTTGCGAGCAGCTTGAGGATCCGAAGCTGACCAAGAAGCTGGTGAAGCGCGGCATCACGGAGCTTGTGACGCCGGGTGTGTCGCTCAACGACAATGTGCTCGACCATAGGCAGAACAATTTCCTTGCCGCAATACATTTCGGCGAGGGGCGCACTCTGGGCGTGGCTTTCCTTGACATTTCCACCGGCGAGTTTCTGACAGCCGAGGGGGAGACCGACTATATCGACAAGCTGCTGTCGAATTTCGCTCCGAAGGAGCTGCTGGTGGAGCGCGACAAGCGTCGGCGGCTTGACGAGGTGCTGACGGGGCGCTATCTGACGTTTGATCTCGACGACTGGGTGTTTACGCGCGAGGCGGCCACCGACCGGCTGCTGAAACAGTTTGAAACCGGATCGCTCAAAGGATTCGGCATACAGGGCATGCCGGCGGCCATAGTGGCTTCGGGCGCCATACTGCATTATCTCGACATCACGAAGCATACCAACACGTCGCATATCTCTTCGGTGGCGCGCATAGAGGAGGACCGCTATGTGAGGCTCGACCGCTTCACTGTGCGCAACCTTGAGCTGCTCGAAGGGCTTGGCGACGAAGGCAAGAGCCTGATAAGCGTCATAGACCGCACGGTCACCCCGATGGGGGCGAGGCTGTTGCGCCGGTGGATGCTGTTTCCGCTCAAGGATGTGCAGGCCATACGGGCGCGGCTCGATGTCGTGGAGTATTTCATGCGTCAGCGCGAAAGCCGCGAGGAACTGAAGACCTATCTCGAGCAGATAGGCGATATAGAGCGTCTTATCTCCAAGGTGGGCGTGGGACGTGTGTCGCCCCGCGAGCTTGTGCAGCTCAAGAATGCTCTGGTGGCTCTGGAGCCGGTGAGGCGCATCTGTCTGGAGGCCGACGATCCGGGAGTGCATGCCATAGGCGAGCAGCTCAACCCCTGCGAGGGGGCGCGCGATGCTATAGCCCGCACTCTCCGCGAGGATGCGCCGGTGGCGCTCAACCGCGGATCGGTTGTGAGGGACGGAGTGGATGCCGAGCTTGACGAGCTTCGCCATATAGCATACTCGGGCAAGGACTATCTGATGGAGATTCAGGCCCGCGAAAGCGCGGCCACCGGCATACCGAGCCTCAAGATAGGCTACAACAACGTGTTCGGCTACTACATGGAGGTGACCAACACGCATCGCGACAAGGTGCCGCAGGAGTGGATCAGAAAGCAGACTCTCGTCAATGCCGAGCGATATATCACCGAGGAGCTGAAGGTGTATGAGGAGAAGATACTCGGCGCCCAGGATAAGATAGCCGTCATAGAGGCGCGCATATATGCGGAGCTTGTAGGGCAGGTGGCGCAGTATATCCACGCCATACAGCTCGACGCCACCCAGCTGGCGCGGCTCGACGTGCTGACGGCGTTCACGCGGCTGGCTATGGAGAACCATTACAACCGTCCGGTGGTGGACGACTCGCTCGACATAGAGATCGTTGGCGGACGCCACCCGGTCATAGAGCGTCAGTTGCCCCCGGGAGAGAAATATATAGCCAATTCGGTAAGCCTGTCGAACGACTCGACGCAGATCATGATCATCACCGGTCCGAACATGTCGGGTAAATCGGCGCTGCTGCGCCAGACTGCGATCAATGTGCTTCTGGCTCAGATAGGCTGCTTCGTGGCGGCCGACAGCGCGCGCATAGGAGTGGTCGACAAGATTTTCACCCGTGTGGGAGCGTCCGACAACATTTCGCTCGGCGAGTCGACATTCATGGTGGAGATGACTGAGGCGGCATCGATACTCAACAACATGAGCCAGCGGTCGCTGATACTCTTCGACGAGCTTGGCCGCGGCACTTCGACCTACGACGGCATATCCATCGCATGGTCGATCGTGGAGTATATCCATGAGTTCGGAGGAATGCGGCCGAAGACGCTGTTTGCCACCCACTACCACGAGCTTAACGAAATGGAGCGCAACTTCCCGCGCGTGGTCAACTACAACGTGTCGGTCAAGGAGATACAGGGCAAGGTGGTGTTTCTGCGCAAGCTTGAGAAGGGCGGTTCGGAGCATTCGTTCGGTATCCATGTGGCCAAACTCGCCGGGATGCCCCGCACCATAGTGAAGCGGGCCGACGAGGTGCTGCGGCGTCTGGAGCAGGCCAATACGGGCGAAAACAAGGAGCGCATCAAAGGGTCGCTCTCTGAAGGCGCGGCCCGCAGCGGCCGCGGCGAGGGCGGAGTGCAGCTGTCGTTCTTTCAGCTCGACGACCCCGTGCTGACTCAGATACGCGACGAGATCCTGGCCACCGACATCAACAACCTGACCCCGTTTGCCGCCCTGACGAAGCTCCACGACATCAAAGCGATCCTCACCGGCAAATCATCCTGACCCGCCGGCATACGCCGGGTGAAAACAGCAGGCGCGACGGGACACATGGCGCCGGTCGCATATCAACACAGGGAAAAAGTAATAAAAACCACAAAATATACAGGAAAAATGATTAACATGTTGCATGTAAAATCTGTCCGCAGGGCTGTCGGGATATTGTCGGCAGTGCTTGCAGCTCTGTTTCCGCTGCACGGAGCAGCTGAAACTGGCACGTTCAGTTTCTATTTTATGCCTCAGGCGGCGAACAATTCGAGGGTTGAATATGCCGGAAGCAAGGCCACGTTTTCAATCAACGGCGTGGAAACATCTCTTTCACTATCGAGTAAAGTCACGAACATCAGGAGTGTTTCGGCTACATCTGCGGATAAATCCCAGACAGTGACAATGACTTTCTCGACGGATGCTGCAATTTACCCAGGCATGAACTGGAGCCAGCGATATGGCTTTAGAATTTCACCAGGGGGGACTACTACGACGACTATGACTTTCAAGTCGAGCGATCCTCAGGCGCCGATTACCGCTATCCGCATGAAGGGCACACAGAATTCCAGTGACAAGATTGACAACAGTTCTAAACTTCCGTCAGCACCGTCAGGACTGACTTGGATTTCGGATAACGCCTCTCAACCTACATTCTGTAACTAATCCAAAAATACGAACCAACGATAAAGGAAGAAATAGCATAAGC
>JAIDKJ010000330.1 GCA_029051835.1 Paramuribaculum sp.
ACAGACGTAGTACATCTGGCCCTCCTTGTCGGGGAGCTGTCCGGTGCCGTAGCCCGAAGCCTCGTTGACCACGTAGGGGGGCTGTATTTCAAGATACCCGGCCTCGGAAGCCTGATCGAGGAAGAACTGTATCAGGGCGCGCTGCAGCTTGGCTCCCTTGCCTTTGTAGACGGGGAAACCGGCGCCGGTGATCTTCACTCCGAGGTCGAAATCGATGAGATCATATTTCCTGGCGAGATCCCAGTGGGGCATGGCGTCGGGGCCGAGATCGGGCATGGGGCCTCCTGTCAGCTCCACTACGTTGTCGTCGGCGGTAAGGCCGGCGGGCACAGCCTCGCAGGGGATATTGGGGATGGTCAGGAGTATTTCACGCATGCGGCGTTCGGTGTCGGCCAGGCTGTCGGCCACATCCTTCTGCTCCGCCTTGAGGGCAGCCACCTGCTGCTTGGCCTGCTCGGCCTCATCTTTTTTGCCCTGTTTCATCAGCGCGCCTATCGAGGCGGCAAGCTTGTTGAGCTCAGCGGCGCGTGTGTCGTTAGAAAGCTGAAGCTGGCGGCGCTGCGCGTCAAGCTCCATTATGGCGTCGATCGGGCCTCTTCCGTCAAATCCTTTGACGGCCAGACGCTCCACGATCTTGTCGGGATTTTCCTTTATCTGTTGAAGAGTAAGCATATCCTAAAATATCAAGTATTTGTATAGTGTATGGAGAAATCCGATAACGTATCAGGCAAGCAGCTCCTTGACCTTGGCCGATATGGCACGGCCGTCGGCGCGTCCGGCGAGCGCCTTCGAGGCCACTCCCATCACCTTGCCCATCTCCTTGGCCGAGGTGGCGCCGGTCTGCTCGATTATTTTTTTAAGCTCGGCGGTCAGCTCCTCTTCCGAAAGCTGGCGGGGAAGATACTCCTCGATGACTGCCGCCTCGGCGAGTTCGTTGGCGGCCAGCTCCGGACGGTTCTGCTGTGAGTAGATCTCAGCCGTCTCACGGCGCTGCTTCACCATTTTGGTCATTATCTTCACAGCCGTTTCGTCGCTGAGAGTACCGTCGGATCCTTTTGCCGTCTTGGCTTCAAGAAATTCCTTTTTGATGCCGCGCAGAGTTTCGAGTCTTACCTGGTCGCGTGCGAGCATTGCAGCCTTTATATCGGCGCTGATGCGTTCAAACATATCCATAGTCGTGGTTTTTGTCCGGTTGTATTTATTGCGCGCAAAGTTACGAAATTCGCCCAACAATTCATATATAAAAATGACAATCTCCACGCACGGCCTCGCGCCGGCCGCACTTCTTTGGGCTTCATGACACAGCGATAGCCTGAGGTTGCCGTAGTCCTCAGGCTATCGCTATGTTTTTTGGGGGCGTCGCGCACGGCAGGATGCCTTTATGGCTTTGCCATGCCGCGACGGAGATCATACGGTTACTTTGACTTCTTATTCCCCGAATCGGAAGAAGAAGGGGGAGGAGTCAGGTAATCCTCCATGTCGACAGGTATGTCGCGGTTGTTCCATTCGTCGACGACCACTCTGAAGTCAATGGCCTTGCTCAGCACGGGGTCACCCTGCTTCTTGCCCACCCATTTCTTCTTGGAGTTCATGGTGCCGGGGTCGCGCAGACGACACTGCTGCGAGGGAATGATCTCGTATCTGTCGGCATAATCCTGTCCGGGAAGCGCCTTCCAGTTATCGCGGCAGGCTGTAGAGATTTCGCCATCGATGCCTACTCCTCCCATGCCGAAGTCGAAGTCGTCGGGCGGATATATGCCTGCGCCGCTCTTCGGTCCCATGAATTCGAGGATATAGGTGTATTTGTAGCCGGGTTCCCACTTGTCATCGATAGGCACGCATACCCATGCAAACTGCTTGCGCACCTCCTTCCAGCCTACGCTGTAGTTGACATCGGGATAGCGGTAGCCGTAATTGTCGATAGGCTTGCCTGTGTTTTTATCATAGATAACGCCGTCATCACCCACAAGGTTACCGAAGTTGTCGATACGCTGGGTCTGGTCAGGATCGCTGTACATCGGCTCTCCGGTTTCGTTGTTGACCGGGAATCCTTTGTCGTCAAGACGGTTGCCGATATTGTCCCAGGGTATTCCGTCGGCATTTACCGGCAGTCCGTTGATATTCCACTTCTCAGGGTCGGTATAGGGGAAGAGGATATGGCGGTGCATGTGGTTTTCGTCGCCGTGGATCATCCACACCTGTATGGCGAGCAGTATGTAGGCTCCGTGGTTGTTGGGCTTGCCCTCCTCGTCGTAGAACTGCTGTTTGGGATCCTCCTCACGGTTTTTGTTGTAAGGCACGAGCTGCTGCGGAAGCAGGAGCATATTGGTTGCGTCCATACCGTCGTGCTCGGTGTTCTTGTTGGTCAGCAGATGGCTGATATATCGAGAAGCCGTCATGTTTTCGGTGACAAGGTGGTCGCAGACACCGTCGTTGTTATAGTCGGTGTGGTGTCCCTCGCCGGGGGGCGCGGGATCGGGCCAGTTTTCGTCGTCGGGGATGCCGGGTGTGGTTTCGTCGCCGTCGGCTCTTGAACGTGCGCGGGTGGTTTCGTTATCGTTATCTCCCTCGTTATCATCGCCTTCGTCGGGAATCACAGGCAGAGAGGTAGGCTCGTTTATAGAAAATCCGAGCATCACAGGCTCAGGGAAGAACCATCCGTAATGGCTGCGGTTGGAGCCTTTGAGAAGCTGGTCGGGGTCGACCACTGTGGCGTCGTCGTAGTTCTGTCGTCCGGGAAGAGTCCAGTAGAGCTGATCGTCGCCTATGCCGCTCACCTTGGGCTGCGGGAAGGTCACGTCACCGTTGTTGATGATATTGCAGAACCATGCTCCGGCCACATACACGCGCGTATTGTTGTTGGGCGAATATGCTTTCAGCTCTATCTGCGACAGGGCGTGGTGGAAGTGCAGCTCCACTCCGCTCACCTCGTCGTTGTAGGATCGCTTGTGCTCAATGATGAGATCCTCCTGATCCTGCGGACGCTGATAGGGGCGGAAGTCGTGGATCATCTGCTTTGCCGCATTGATGTCGATGCGGCGTCCCTCCTCGGGAGTGCTGCTGTGGGGGAGGAAACTGTTGCGGCTGTAGTGGCCGTCGATGCCCGATATGAAACGGTAGGCGTAGTAGTCCACCCAGGCCGCGTCGCGGGGGTAGAAATACGGACCGCCCTCGATGCTCCAGTGGAGCGCATAGTAGTTGGCTTCGATCGAATCAGGATCGACCTTTGTCACGAGCAGATCTTTGAAAAATTCCAGACCGTCGGGACAGTAGGCGTAGATGCGAAACGAATCGAGGTTTTCCGTCGTATGTATCAGCGATGTACGGCTGTGGGTATTGACCGAAGTGGTGAATCCGATAGGATCACCCTGGTCTTGGGCTGTAATCACATCGTCGATACAAGCTGTCAATGCGCTACACATGACCAGCCCTACGGCGAAGAGCAAAGTGGAGTAACGATGCATGTTATTCGATTTTAGATGATTGGTTGTTGATATTTGATTCTGTATGATAAGTTGTCGTTCATATTAGGCCGTCACTGCATCGGTATGACGATAGGCGGCGTCGGAATCCACGGATCGACTACCGGTCCGAGATCGTTCATGCCGCACACATCCATGTCGCGGACCACGATCTTGACGTAGGTCTCGCCATCCTGCTCGTCGACCTGACTCGTGACATCCCACTCGAAGAAGCGGCGCTCCTCCTGCTCGTTGATGACGTAGCAGCAGAGCTTGTGCTTCGACCATTTTTCGGGATTGACAGGGCAGTGGGGGAATGCGTAGAAGTGACCTTCGAGCACATCGTCGTCGGTAGGCACCATCGAGAATGGCACGATATTGTTGTCGTCGCCCTCGCCGGGCACCTCCATGTGGTGGACGCGCACTTTCGATGCAAGTCCGGAGAGAGTGCCGCTGACTTTCAACACCGTTTCCAGACAGCCGATATTCTCTATTATCACATGATAGTGTATGACCACGGGCTTTGGATACATGGTGACGACCTGCGTCACGCCCACCTGACCGTGGATATTGTAGTCCTCGAGCGTATGGCCGTAGATGCCCTCCTGCGACGACTCCTTGACGCCCTCGTTGTAGGTGCCTTCGGCGCGCTTTATATCGTCATCCTCCGAAAAGTCGCCTCCTCCTTCGGCTCTTATGTCCATTCCGGCAAGTATGTAGGTGTCGCGGGTCTGTACGGTGAACGTCTTGTGCGACTCCTCGCCGCTGAAGTTGTAGGTTTCCGTGTCGGAGTTGAGACAGAGGAAATGATAGTCGCCTACAGGCAGACTGATGACTCCGCCCTTGGATCCGGCGAAGTCGAAACGCCTCACCTGTCCGCCCTCTTTGGGATAGGCGTAAAAAGCCATTGACCTTACGGTATATTCGGCTTCGGGCGCATCCCACCATGCAAACTCCACACGAAGCATTCCGTCGTGGGGATGATGCCAGCAGAACGGCTTGTGCTCGCACGCCACCGACAGGATCAGCAGTGCGGACAATGCCGTCAGGCGCCTGAGGAAGCGCCGTGACTTTATTAGTGATATGTGAGGTAATCTGCGTGTCATAATTCCATAAAGGGTCTGCTGCGGTCTACTTTTCCAGATCTTCTTCGGTATTGACATTGCCATGTCCGAGCAGCCACACAAGAGATACTTCCAGACGTGTGGGGCTTATCATCTTGCGTCGTTTGGTGGCCTTCCACACGTAGTGGTTGTCGATAGGCACATATTTGTAGAACTGTCCCCAGCTATAGCCGAGTCCTATGGTGAAGTCGAGATTGAGTCGCGGGGTGATGGGCATGGAGTAGCCGTAGGCTATGCCGGCGGCATGAGTCCATCTTCGGGCCTGATAACCCTTGCCTCCAAGCTCGAAGTCATAGGTCAGCATCTGGAAATAAGGGCCTATGTGATGACCGCTGAAGGGCTTGCCTTCAGCTTTTTTGCCAAACCATTTCTTGATCGTCAGATCGCCGCCATAGTAGCGCCAGTACCAGTGGATGCGGTCGCTCTTCCACCAGGCATAGTTCCAGTTGATCTCGGCCGACCATCTTTTGCCCATATAGAAGTCGATGCCCACGTTGGGGATCAGGAAAAGATCGTAGAGCATATTGGTGCTCACGGTCATGTAGAACGGCCGGTCGGTCAGTATGTGGTAATATGGCATCGGTGGTGCCACGATGGTCGGGACGTAGTTGAATCTCTGCGGTCCGATCATGATGCGTGGCAGCGGCGGACGCGGATGCTCGTAGATGATCTGCACCTGCGACGCACGCAGCGACGGATAGTACTTGTTGTAGAGATACATCCAGGGTATTGCCCAATGGAGTTTCTTCAGGCGCGGCATGCGGTCGTCGGGGGTGCCGGGAGTGTCGATAATGCGGAGCACTTCGTCGCGGTCGGGCACATCGGGGTCGGCAAGCACTATGCGTTTGAGTCCGCACCAGTCTACGCCCGGATATTCGGCGGAGATTATCGAGGGGTCAAGCTCCACGGGCGAATTTTTCACCATGTACTCGGTGATTCGCGCCGCACGCTGCTCCGAAAGCCATTTGTTGAATCGTGTCGTACCCTCAGGCGAGGCGCCACCCATGATGCGGATGGCGCGCACTTTGAGCGACGGATCGCTCTTGATGCGTTGAAGCTCTACCAGAAAAGAATCGAGTCGCTCGGCATTGCGCTGATATTTCGGAAGCAGATTGACCTTCGACTGATGGAAATAGATACGGATGCCGACGGTATCCATGCGACCGCCGTCCGACTCTATGCTTACCGTTATCGAATCATCGGGGCATGCCTGAGGGGTGGGCGAATAAAATTCGCCCTCTTTGGCGTTTTGTGCCGATGCCGGTGATATTGCGCCAAGAAGCATGAAAAGCACTCCGAAGATCCACCCGCGATAAACGGATGACAACCTACGGCTGCTAAAGTAATTACAACCTGAATGATTATCTTCGTTAATATTCACGTCCTGTATACTTTTTCCTGCTGCGAAATTTCCACTTACAACCCCTTTGGAGGATGCCGGAAATATCGACGGCTTCCATTTGCCTGATTCAGACTGCAAATATAGCGCATGAGTCATAAAAAATCGCTATATAGTCTGATTTTTAACACAAAAAATGTGATTATTTTGAAAAATACCGCTGAAATTGACAAAAAAAGTGGGTAAGCTATCTACATCGCACCGCTACGACCCGGTACCGCTGCTTCTGTCAAGACCTGACGGAGTTCCCGGGGAGCTGGTCGTGTAGGACTTACCCGCCGCAAAATTAGGGTATATATCTTAAAACTACAAATTTATTTCGCTACGAACCATCGTTTTCATCCGCAACAGGCTATCTCACAAGCTGAAAACATTAAAATCCATAGTCACCAGATCAAACGTCAGCAGGCGGTCGGCGAGCGTATCGCCCGTCCGGGTGATGATCTTGATGACTTCGGCGGCCTGAAGCGATCCGGCCACACCTACGGCAGCGTTGAGTATGCCGCGGCGGGCACAGCCGCAGTCGCCGTCGGCACGCTGATCGGCGCCGAATATGTCGCGCATGGTGCGATGGCCCGGAAGCTGGGTGAAGAGCTGTCCGCTGAATCGGTCGACAGCCGCGTAGGCAAGCGGCTTGCCGAGCCGGGCGCAGGTGTCGCTTATCAGAAGCCGGGTAGGGAAGTTGTCGCAGCAGTCGGCCACCACATCATACTCCGAAAGCAGAGGCTCAATATTGGCGGCGTCTATCATCATGCAGTGAGTCACGACGTTGATGTCGGGATTGACGCGTGTCATGGCCCGCCGCGCGCTCTCCGTCTTCGGCCGGCCGATGTCGGGGGTGCCGTGCATGATCTGGCGCTGCAGATTGCTCATCCCTACGGTGTCGGCGTCGGCCACCCCGATGGTGCCAACGCCGGCGGCGGCAAGATAGAGCGCCACAGGCGAGCCAAGGCCGCCGGCGCCTATGATCAGCACTCGGGCCTTTGCGAGCGCCTGCTGTCCCGGAAGGTCGATCTCGCAGAGGTTGAGATGACCCATGTATCGCTCTTTGTCCATAGATAAGTAACTTTCAGAAATCAGTTGCTTAAAACTCAAGGCCGGCATCGGCGGCAAGCTGTCGGTCGGACTCTACGGTGGAGCCGGTGGTGGTCAGCATATCGCCGGTGATGGCGCCGTTGATGCCTGCGCGCATGGCTCTCAGCTGGGCCTCGCGGCTCAGAGCGGCGCGACCTCCGGCAAAGCGCAGGGTGATTTTGGGATGTATAAGCCTGAAGAGAGCCACCGTGGTGACGATCTCGTCGTCGGTCAGCGGAGCGAAATCCTGCAGGGGAGTGCCCGCAATAGGGCATAGTATGTTGATCGGTATCGACACCGGATCTATGCGGCGCAGTGTCAGAGCCAGCTCCACGCGCTGACGGCGCGACTCTCCCATGCCTATGATGCCTCCCGAACATATCTCCAGTCCCTCGCTGCGGGCGGCCTCGATTGTGTCGAGTTTCTGCTGGAGGGTGTGGGTGGAGCACAGCGCAGGGAAATATGACGGAGCCGTTTCCAGATTGCAGTGGTAGCGCGTCACTCCCGCCTCGCGCAGACGCCGCATATCCTCGCGCCGGAGCAATCCCATCGAGGCGCACAGTTTCTGGCCACCCTCGCGGTGGAGAGCCTCGATATGGCCGCAGGCCTTTTCAAGCTCCTGTCCGCTCATGGCGCGTCCGCTCGTGACGAGCGAGAAACGCCCTATGCCGTGGCTCCGGCTGCGGCGTCCGGCCTCCATGCAGCGGTCACGGTCGATCAGCGGGTAGACGTCGGCGCCGGTGGAGTAATGAGCCGACTGCGCGCACCATTTGCAGTCCTCCGGGCATCGTCCGCTCCGTGCATTGACTATCGAACAGGTGTCAAACTTCCGTTCGATAAAAGCCGATGTCACCGCCTCGGCAGCCTTCCACAGCAGCGGAAGCTCCTCGTCGGCTATGCCGGCAAGCTGCAGAGCCTCCTCGTCGGTGAGTCGTCCCCCCGATATTATAAGCTCTGTTATCTCGTTGAAATCCATCTTCATAATCATAAGATTTATTATGGCGTGAATATCCACACGCATATTATTGTTGTTTTATCACACATCAGGCTCAGGCAGCGGTCCGGGACGCGGTTCGCCCGAGGTGTCGAGGCCATGACGCAGCCATGCTCCCGAAAGCAGCCGCCATATGAATATGCCTCCTCTGAAACACAGCTCCACGCACATGGCCGTCCATACTCCGGCCAGTCCCATGGTGGGAGCGAGCAGCGCCGCTATCGGCAGCCTTACAAGCCAAATGCTCGAAAAATTCATCACTGCCGGCATAACGGTATCGCCTACCCCCACCATCACTCCGTAGGCCACGATCGAGGCCGCGAACATCGGTTCGGCCCATGCCTCTATCCTCAAAGCCTCCGTGCCCAGACGGCATATCTCCCCGACCGGGCTGAACAGCTCCATGACCGCAGGCGCGAAAACCCACAGCACCGCTCCCATAAGAGTCATCACTATCATGCCGAGCACCACGGTCAGATATCCGAACTGCCGCGCAAGCGCCGGACGCCCTGCGCCGTAGCTCTGGCCGGTGAGCGTGGTGGCGGCGTCGGCCAGACCGTAGCCGGGCATATAGCAGAGCGCCTCGGCCGTGACGGCAAACGAATTGGCCGCTATGGCCATCACTCCGAGCGGAGCCACAATGACCGTCACCATGACCTGCGCGCCGCATATCACGGCGTGTTCGAGCGACATCGGAGCCGATACTTTGAGAGCGTTGCGCATCACCTTGCGGCGCGGCCTGAACGATCCGCTGTCGGATGCCCTGCGGCCGAATATGGCGAGGTCGCGCTGACGGCAGGTGACATACCACAACGCCAGAGCCGCGCACACCACCTCGGCGGCGACAGTGCCCAGAGCGGCGCCGAGCACTCCGAGTCCGGCACCGGGCATGGTGAACTGCACCGCGCCCAAGTCGATATGGCGCGAAGGGAATATAAGCAGGAAATTAAACACTACGTCGAGCACACACATCATCACGTTGAGTCCGCCGGGCACTTTCATATTGCCCGACGCCCTCATGACGGCGCATCCGAGATAGTTGAGCGTCAGCACCGGCAGCGCCGCCACAAACACCATGAAGTAGAGCGACGCCTTATGGTTGACCTCGTCGGTCCCTCCGAGCCATCCGGGCAGAGGACCGGCTATAGCGATACCTATAAGAGCCACTACAGCCCCTATGACTATCGAAGCCGTGATGCCCTGGCGCAGTATGGACCGGGCCGTGGAATAATCGGCCGCTCCCACACGATGAGCCACCTGCACCGAAAAGCCCATTGTGGCGGCCGAACAGGTGCCCCAGAAGAGCCACAGGCTCGTGCTGACCAGTCCGACGGCAGCGCTGTCGGCCGCGCCAAGGCGCCCGACCATAGCAGCGTCGATATACTGCATGAGTATGCTCGACAGCTGGGCCATGATAGCCGGCCACGACAGACTCGCCGTCAGCCTGAGCCGCTGGCCGAGCGAGAGCGGTGCGCCCGACTGGATAAGCTTTATCATAGAATGTGGGTTAACGCATCAGTGCCGCCAGACCGTTGCAGAGCCTGTCGAGTCCTTCGGCGAGAGTGGCTCTCGGACATGCCAGATTGACCCGCAGGAAGCCTTCGCGGCCATACATCTCTCCGGCATTGACCCACACTCCTGACTCGGCCTTGAGTTTCTCCTCAAGCTGCTCCGAAGTATATCCCTCTATGGCGCTTACGTCGATCATAGGCAGATAAGTGGCCTCGAGTATGGTGACCGGACACTCCGGCAACCGCTCGGCCACGGTGTCGGCGAAGAAGCGGTAATTGTCCCAGATATAGTCACACAGTCCGTCGACCCAGTCGGCGCCCTCCTGAGTGTAGGACGCCTTGAGAGCGTCGACACCGAAACATGTCAGATCGCACACTTCGTTGACATTGACCGCGCGGTCGATGGCTTCGCGCGTGGCGGCATCGGGGCATATGATGTTGGAGGTGTGCAGTCCGGCCGTATTGAAAGCCTTTGAAGGGGAGGTGCACACCACTGCCGCCCGGTCGATATTGCCATAAGGCACATATTCGCATCCGGGCATTACTATCTCGCAGTGGATCTCGTCGCTGACCACCCTGACGCCGTTCTCGCGGCATATCTCGGCCACCTGCTCCAGCTCCTCCTCGCGCCATGCGCGTCCGGCCGGATTGTGGGGATTGCAGAGTATCATCAGCTTCGCATCGGGGCGTGCGGCAAGCTCGGCAAGTCCGTCGAAATCCATTTCGTAGGTGAAACGTCCGTCGGGCAGGTCGATGCGCTGCAGCGGATTCTCAAGCAGCGTGCAACCGTTGTTGCGCACCGACGAGAAGAAGCAGTTGTAGACCGGCGGCTGTATGATGACACCCTCGCCGGGCTTCACCAGTGCCTTGATTATGGCCGAAAGCGCAGGCACCACTCCGGGCACAGGGATCACCATCGAGGTGTCGATGCTGTAGCCGTGCCGGCCCTCAAACCATCCTTCCAGAGAGTCCATATAGTCCTCGTCGGCAAACGAATATCCGTAGACGCCGCTTTCGGCACGGCGTATCATGGCCTCGCGTACAACCGGAGCCGTGCGGAAATCCATGTCGGCCACCCAGAGAGGTATGACGTCGCCTCCGGTGTATGAATCCCACTTTATCGACGCCGTGTGACGGCGCTCGTTTATTCTGTCGAAATCTGAATTGCTCATTACTTCCTGATTATTATTTTGCAGTCGGCGGGCGCTTTTACGTTCCCGTCAATTATAACTTCGCCTATCGAGGGCGCTTCGATGACGCCCGATGTCGGATTCTTGACCGACGTGATATGGCTGTCGACAACAGCCTTGAGTGTGCTTTCCTCGAATGCGAGATCGCAGTCGGCATCGAACGTGCAGTGTTCGAGCACGAGGTTGTCGGCATAGCAGAGCGGCTGAGTGCCCGATATATGGCAACGCACCAGACGCAGATTGCGCGAATGCCATCCGAGATATTCGCCATGAAGCTCCGAGTCACAGACGGTGACATTTTCGGTGTTCCAGAAGGCATCTTTCGACTCTATGCGGGCGTTGCGTATCTCCACGTCGCGGCAATACTGAAAGGAGTAGTTGCCCTTCTGACGCCAGCCGTCAATGCGTATCCCCGTGCAGTGCATGAACAGATAGTCGGCATTGGCCACCTCACAGTCGCAGCATACGATATTGCGGCAATGCCACGAGGTTTCCTGCGCGTCGGGGAGCGTTACGCCGGCCCGACTCGCTCCGGCCCTCTCGCGGGGCGTAGTG
>JAIDKJ010000033.1 GCA_029051835.1 Paramuribaculum sp.
TCCGTGAGGCTGCCAAGGCCATCAAGGGCGGTGGCGGCGGCCAGCCCGGGTTCGCACAGGCCGGCGGTAAGGACGCCGACGGTCTGAGCATCGCCTTCGAGAGCATGACCGCAGCCTTCAAGTGATCATCCTCCGATTCCTCCGACAACTCTGATAACTCTGATAACTCTGATAACTCCGATAACTCCGATAACCACCCACTGAAAAATAATGACCGACGACCAGAATATAGATGACGACGCACGCTCCGAAGCCATAGAGAGAGTGGTCGACGACACTCTCGATTTCGAAGAGTCGCAGGCCGAAGCCGGGGCGCCCGACGGTTACGATGAAAACTCTATTGTGACCCTCTCGCCGAAGGAGCACGTAAGACTCCGCCCCGGCATGTATATAAGCTCTCTCGGCGACGGCTCGTCGTCGGAAGACGGTATCTATGTGCTGTTGAAGGAGGTGATCGACAACTCGGTCGACGAGTACAATCAGGGGTTCGGTAAAGTCATCGACGTCACAGTGACCGAAACATCGGTCACTGTGCGCGACCGCGGACGAGGCATACCGCTGGGCAGTGTGGTCGACGCATCGTCGAAGCTCAACACCGGTGCCAATTTCGGAACGCGCGGAAATCTAAAGACTGCCGGAATGAACGGTATCGGTATCAAGGCTGTCAACTTCCTGTCGTCGGAATTCGTAGTGCAGAGCGTGCGCGACGGCAAGATGAAGCGAGTCAGCTACAGCCGAGGCGATATTGTGGAGGAAACCGACATCATCGATACTGACGAGCCTAACGGCACAACCGTAAGCTTCACACCCGACGATACACTGTTCAAGGGCTACCGCTACCGCGAGGAATTCATTGTGCCGATGGTCAAGAACTATTCCTTCCTCAATGTGGGGCTGACCATCAACCTGAACGGCGCGAAATATGTGTCGCGCAACGGTCTGACCGATCTTCTGAAGGAGTATATGACCAACGAGCCGCTGTATCCGATCATACATCTGACCACCGATGATCTGGAGGTGGCATTCACCCATGCGAGCCAGTACGGAGAGGAATACTATTCGTTTGCCAACGGTCAGAATACCGTGCATGGCGGCACCCATCTCACCGCACTTAAGGATGCCATATCGCGAACCATCAAGGAATATTCCGGCAAGGCCAATCTCGAAGGCTCCGATATACGTGGCGGTATAGCCGCCGCCATATCGCTGCGCCTCGAAGAACCGGTGTTTGACTCGCAGGCAAAGACCAAACTGACCTCGCGCGACATAGCCTCCGAAGGGCCTACCATAGCGAAGTATATTGGTGATTTCATCAAGACCGACCTCGATAACTTCCTCCACCGCAACAAGGAGATCGCCGACACCATCATACGCAAGGCCATGGACAACGAGCGCGAGCGCAAGAGCATGGCTACCGTCACGAAGAAGGCACGTGAGCAGAACCGCAAGATCAGTCTGTTTAACAAGAATCTGTTTGATTGCCGCAGTCATCTCAACGACACCCGCGGCGATGAGGAGAAGAAGCTCGCCTCGTCGATATTCATCACCGAGGGTGACTCTGCTGCCGGATCGATCACCAAGATACGCAATGTGGAAACACAGGCGGTGTTCTCGCTGCGCGGAAAGCCGAAGAATACCTACGGCAAGACGAAAAAAATAGTTTACGAAAATCAGGAATTCAACGCTTTGCAGGCGGCCCTGAATATAGAGGAGAGCATCGACGGACTCCGCTACAACAAGGTGATCATCGCAACGGATGCCGATGTCGACGGAATGCATATCCGTCTGCTGCTGCTGACCTATTTCCTGCAGTTCTTCCCCGATCTGGTGAAGCGAGGCCATGTGTATATATTGCAGACGCCACTATTCCGTGTGCGCAACAAGAAGACCGCAAAACGCGGATCGCGCAATGCCGAAAAGATGCAGGAGGAAACCTACTACTGCTACTCCGACGAAGAGCGTGTGGCGGCCATGGAAAAGCTTGGCGCAAACGCCGAGATAACCCGATTCAAAGGCCTCGGCGAGATCTCGCCGCAGGAGTTCGAAGGATTTATCGGGCCTGATATAAGGCTCGACCGAGTGTCGCTCCACAAGGAGGACGGACTCGGCGAGATGCTCCGATTCTACATGGGCAAGAACACTTTCGAGCGTCAGAACTTCATTATCGAAAATCTCGTAGTCGAGGATGACAGCCAGATCTCTTAGAACCGCCGTCTTTCCGGGCACGTTCAATCCCTTTACCATAGGGCACCTCGATATAGTGCGCCGCGCACGAAGTCTGTTTGACCGCGTGGTGGTGGCTGTAGGCTGCAATATCAGCAAGGAAACGGCTGCCGCAGTCGATACGCGCCTCGACTCGATCCGCACGGCTGTGGCCTCACTCGACGGAGTGGAAGTGACAGCCTATTCGGGGCTGACAGCCGATCTGGTCAGGGAGCTTGGAGCGGTGGCGGTGATACGCGGAGTGCGCTCCGTGGCCGATTACGAGTATGAACGGCAGATGGCCGATGCCAATGCTATGATCGAAGGGGTGGAAACCGTAGTGCTGTTCTCAAGGCCCGAACTGTCGGTGATCAGCTCGTCGCTGCTTCGCGAACTGGCCCATTACGGCCGCGACATAAGTCGCTTCCTGCCCGAAAACCAATAGACCGCAGAGCGCGTTTGATAAACATATATACCCAGACCAACACATCATGAAATCAAGAATTTTATCACTGATACTATGTATGTCCCTGCTGCCGGCAGCCGTAATGGCTGCTTCGGATGGCAAAAAAAACGATAACCCCCGTCCGCAGTATCTCCCGATACAGAAGCTTATGAACACCTTTCAGGTGATAAGCGGGTATTATGTCGATACGGTCAACGAGCCGCACGTGGTCGACGAGGCTATAAAGGCCATGCTCCACACGCTCGACCCTCACTCCACATATTCCGATGCCGAGGCCACACGTGCGCTCACCGAGCCGCTGCAGGGCAATTTCAGCGGCATAGGCATACAGTTCAATATGCTCGACGATACCGTAAAGGTGATACAGACCGTGGTCGGAGGGCCTTCGGAAAAGGTGGGTATACTTGCCGGCGACAGGATCATGTCGGCCAACGATACTCTGATTTCAGGTGTGAAGATGCCGCAGGCCGACGTGATGAAGCGTCTGCGCGGCCCCAAGGGATCGGTGGTGAAGATCGGCGCCCGTCGCCGTGGCGTACCCGAAATGATCTATTTCACCATCGAGCGCGACGATATTCCCACCTATAGCGTCAATGCCGCATACATGGCCGATGACAACACGGGATACATCAAGGCCACCCTGTTTGGCGAAACGACCGCCAAGGAGCTTGCCGAGGCCATCGTAAAGCTTCAGAAGCAGGGCATGACCGATCTGGTGCTCGACCTTGAGGACAACGGCGGCGGCTACCTGCAGGCGGCCATCGATATGGCCAGCATGCTGCTCGACGACGATGCGCTGATAGTCTATACCGACGGGCGAATGGCTCCCGCCACTTACTACAATGCATCGAAGGCTCCCGTAAAGTTCACCGGACGTCTGGTGGTGACAGTCAACCAGTATTCGGCCTCGGCGAGCGAAATCCTCTCCGGAGCCGTGCAGGACAATGACCGTGGCGTGATAGTAGGCCGACGCACCTTCGGCAAGGGGCTTGTGCAGCGGCCCATACCGTTCCCCGACGGCTCTATGATACGTCTTACCACAGCGCGCTACTACACCCCCTCGGGGCGTCTGATACAGAAGCCCTACAAGCCCGGAGAGGACGAGGACTACGAACTTGACATCGTCCACCGTTACGAAGCCGGCGAGTTTGTAAGCGCCGACAGCGTGCATTTCGACGAAAGCCTGCTTAAGCGCACTCTCCGCAATGGCCGCAAGGTGTATGGCGGAGGCGGCATAATGCCCGATGCTTTCGTGCCGGTCGATACATCGTACTACAGCACCTATTACCGTGATCTCGTGGCCAAGGCGGTCATCAGCCGTTACACTCTCGCATACGTCGACGAACATCGCAAGCAGCTACGCCGCGACTGGCCTACCGCCGATGCGTTTGTCGACGGATTTGAAGTGTCGCAGGCCATGGTCGACTCTATAGTGGCTCTCGGAGAGCGTGAGGGAGTAAAGCCCGACGAGAAGATGCTCGCCGTCAGCCGTCCGGCCATAGAGCTTATAGTCAAGGGACTGATCGGACGCGATCTGTTTGAACAGAGCATCTACTATCGTGTGGTCAATCCGATAGATCCTATCTATCGCCGCGCGCTTGAGATCATCAACGACGAAGAGCAGTACGACAAACTCCTTCAGGGAAGTCCCGACACGAAGTGACGACCGCCGGCGAACCGTCGGGGCACGGCAAGCGTTGAAGGGATATGAAACACGTTTCCTGTCTACTTTTACTGCTTTCAGCCATCGTTGTCTGCGGGTGCAGCAGCGAGGCATGGGATGAGATGCCCGATCGCGCGCAGCGCTTCGTATCGCAATATTTTCCGGGTGTGGAGGCCTCCTCCACATCGGTCGGCGCCGACGGACAGTATACCGTCACGCTGCGCAATTCGGCAACGATAGTGTTTACAGAGCTGGGGGTGTGGCTGTCGATTGACGGCAACGGAACCACTTTGCCCGGCAATCTGCTGTATAATGAACTGCCGACCGCACTCTACAGCTATCTTCAGGAAATGGAGGTGACTGCCGACGGTGTCTACACTATGCGCCGCGACGATACCGCCTGCTTTGTGGGGCTGCTCGACAGCAGTGTGGCCTACGACATAGCGTCGGGCAAGGTGTATTATCCTGCGGCCACGCAAGATCAGTCGGCGCGATAAAACCTTATAGTCGATTTCATCAGCGGAAAATTGAGCGACAGTATCGAATTCTGCTCCATCGACGCGTTTATATCGTGGACTATGAGGCGCATGTCGCTGTCATACCATTGCAGATCCCAGTGGGAGGCGAACGGCAGCGCTTTGAGCCGTCCCTTGATCATTCCCGTCTTCCACAGATGACTGTTGACTTCCGCTCCTCCAAGATACACGATGTCGTAGTCGCCTTTGCCGCCGTCGGCCGCCGGTATTATTCCGAGCCGGTAGCGGCCGCCGGCCATTGCCCGACGCGAATCGGTGTCGCGGTCGAGGTATTCCCATATCCCGACGGGAGATCCCGGGCTGCGTTCGGCGCGCCGTATGGCCTCTTCGTCGATGCCGCTGTGGAGCGACGGCGCAGCGCTTCGGTAGGCCGCCACGACAAGCGGAAGCCTCACTCCTGCTGTTGCTATCACGGCAAACCGCCCTTCGGACGCTCCGGCGCACTCTATGTCGGCTACCTGAGTCAGGGTGGATTTGCCTATGCTGACTGTGGCCTTTCCCATAGGATCAAGCTCTACTGCGAGGTGGTTTTGTCCCGGGGCGGGGTTTATGCCGCTTCGGCACTCCACCGATCTGAGCAGACTGTCGCCTGAGGCGGTGTGTCGCACCACTTCGAGTTGCAGATAGCGGTCGTCGACCGCGTCGTCGAGCGTTATGGCTCCGGGATATATCGCAGCCATATAATACTCGCCGCTGTCGGTCATGCCCCATAGCAGAGCCGCTTTGGCGCTGTGACGGCCTGTGCTGCGCCCTGTCGGTCGGAATCCTATGCATGCTTCTACGGCTACGGGGCGCATGGACTGGTCAGGCGCACAGATTGTGAGGATGGTGTCGGCTGTGACATCGAGAGAGTCGAGATACACACGGCGTTCGTCGGTGAAGGCGTAGGCGGCAGTGGCCAGCAACGCCATGAGGAGAGTGACGGCGGTTCTCACGGGCTGTTACGGATGAATGAGTGAAACCACACGGTCGGTAAACTCGTCGGCGCCGAGGTCGTAGGGGAGCCAGTGGATAGTAAATCCTCTCCGCTCCATGCCTCTGAACCATGTCATCTGGCGTTTGGCAAACTGATGTATGGCGATAAGGAGCTGTGCGTACATCTCCTCGCGGCTAAGGCTTCCGGTAAGGTAGAGTGTGACGAATTTGTATTCAAGTCCGTAGTAGATCAGGTCGTCGGGCGCTATGCCGGAGTCAAGCAGCCCCTTCACCTCCTCTATCATCCCTTCGTGGTCGATGCGGTGACGCAGACGGCTCTCGATGCGCCGTCGGCGCGCCTCGCGGTCAATGTCCACTCCGATTATAAGCGATCGCGCCGGCTGAGGATCGCACTCTCCTCCGCGTGCTTCGGGGTGCTGTTCATACCATCGCTGTATCTCTATGGCGCGAATGGCGCGTTGCGGGGTGTCGACGTCGGTCACGTTGTGAAGCGTCTTCATCGCCGACAGTATCTCGGTCAGCTCTTCAAGGCTCTTGCCCGAAAGTTGCCGGCGCAGTTGTTCGTCGGGTGGCACCTGCGGCAGGCGCAGACCTTTGAGCATACTCTCCACATAGAGTCCCGTGCCGCCGCACACTATAGGCGTCAGGCCTCTCGATAGTATGTCGGCTTCGGCGGCGTTGGCGTCGCGCAGATATTCAAACAGGTTGTATTTGTAGCCCGCCGGGGCTATATCCACAAGATGCACGGGCACATCGCCGTATTCTCCGATATCCTTGCCTGTGCCGATATCCATGCCGCGGTATATCTGGCGCGAATCGGCACTGATTATCTCGCCGCCGATACGTCGGGCAAGCGCTACGGCTCTGGATGTCTTGCCCGATGCGGTCGGGCCTGTGATAATGATTGTAGCTGGATTCATGCGTTGCCGGTGATATGTTTTTTCCAGAAACGGCGCAGACGGAAAAACGGGCTGTCGGCGTTGAAATCGCTTATCGACAGCCATTTGTTGTCGTTGAAGTCGATATGCCATTTGTGGACGTCGCGTAGCCTGAACGTCGGATGATAGTGCTTTATCTTGAAGCGTCGGTCGCCGTCCGTGTCGTAGGTCTTCCATGCCATGGCCATGGTGTGGAGCCGGTAGATTTCGGCCGAGAGCAGACGGGCGGTCTGCTTGCTGTCGATGAGTTTGCTGATGCGGTAGATGGTGGCAAACTCCAGTTCGGGCCGGGTGGCGGCCAGTTGAGCCGCCGAGTCTTCTGACAGGAAGCAGAGATAGTGGAATATGTTGCAGTCGGCGTTGCCGTTGTCGGTGACATACATAGGCCTGATGTCGGCATCCACATTCATTATCTCCTTGAACAGTCGGCGGGCTTCCTCCTCCGGGATGTTCTGCCGGTGGGGTACGACAAGCGAAGCCGGAGTGTCGTAGCATGAGGCGGTGAAACCCATATCCATGTCGGGATCGGCCTGAGGCGTCCGGAGCACAATGGTGTTGTCGGCTATGATGATGTAGCGAAGCATGGTGGAACGCCGCATCTGCTGTCCGCTCCCCTCGAAGTGCTGCTCGTAGTAGTTGCACAGTCCGAGATATCTGACGGCCATTACCACGATGGTGATGACAAAGAGTATCAGAGGCGTCCAGAAAAACACCAGTCGGTCAGGCTCATTGAGATTGACATTGACGTAGGCGAGAAAATAGTAGGTCCAGCCTACGAGCGTCACCAGTGCCGACACATTGAGCAGCATCCGGGTCTGATAGGTGCCCTCCTGTGAGAACAGGTTGCCGAGAAATCCGCGTTCGGCCGGAAATCCGTTGCGTATCTTGCAGTCGCGGCAGAAGCGCAGACGTCCGCCTCTTACTACGGCGAAGAGCGTGACGGCCACCGTCACCGGCCCGATGATCAGAACGGTGATGAATGGTATCTCGGCATTGATGGTGTCGCCTTCGAATATGGTTTCCACCAGATGGCGCGAGTAGAGATACAACACCGCCACCATCACCACTGCTGTCCAGAAAAATATTCTTGTGGCCAGAAACGGAAGGATGTAGCACGAGGGTCTTTTCTTGCGACGGTTGGCTCTTACCTGCATGAAGAAGGCCATCTGGATGACTATGGCAAGTATCGGCACTGCTGCCGGCGGAAGCCATAGCGACAATATTACCAGCAGCGATATGGCTCCGGCCACCATGACCCAGTTGAGCCACAGTCTGAATATGCCGTCGAGATTTTCGTGCTGTATGTCGGTCGCCATAGTGGTCGTTGTAGGTTTCTTGCTATAGGTTTTACTTCATGTTGCGGTCGAAGTAGTCGAGCATTCTGGCGAATACCACAGTCTGCGCTCCGCAACCGTTGATAGAGTGGTCCATGTTGGGGAAGAACAGCACGTCGCACCAGCGACCGGCGCCCTCCATGGCGGCAACATATTCCACGGTGTTGGAGAAATGAACGTTGTCGTCGGCCGTGCCGTGCATCACCAGCAGCGGGCACTTTACATCCTTAACAAAATTAATGGGCGCAGAGTTGAAATAGCCGTCGGCATTTTCCTGCGGTGTGAGCATATAGCGTTCGGCGTAGACGGTGTCGTAGTAGCGCCAGTCGGTCACCGGAGCCACTGCCACTGCGGCGGCATAGGGGGCGTCGGGGCGCGAAGCGGCCATGAGTGTTTCGTAGCCGCCGAAGCTCCAGCCGTGGAGGCCTATGCGGCGGGGATCGACAAATGTCTGTGTGGCGGCCCAGCGGGCGGCGTTCACCTGGTCGATCGATTCGTAGTGGCCGAGGTTGCGGTACACGACATCCTGGAAGGCGCGTCCGCGTCCGCCGGTGCCGCGTCCGTCCACGCAGATGATTATGTAGCCGCGGGTGGTGTAGTAGGTCATCCAGCCGATATTCCATTCGTTGAGCACCTGCTGAGAGCCGGGTCCGCTGTACTGGAACATCACCACCGGGTGTTTTTTGTTAGGATCGAACGATGCCGGTTTGAGCATATAGCCGTTGAGAGTCACGCCGTCGCTCTGCATGGTGAAGAACTCGCGGTGAGGCTCCGCGCCGTAGCGGGCTTTGATGGCGGCATTGTCTTCAAGCACCTTGATCTCTTTGTCGGCCGATGTGCGCAGGGTGTAGACCGGGGGAGTGGTCACGTCGGTGAAACGAACGGTGTAGAATGCCATGTCGGGGCTGAATGTGGCCGAGGCGGTGCCTGCGGCGGGAGTCAGATCGGTCACCTTGCCTTTGGCGTCGACGCGGCTCACCACGCGGTTGATGGCACCGGTGCGTGTCGACTGGAAGTAGTGGCATGCGCGCTTCGAGTCATAGCCGTAGTAGGCGGTCACATCATAGTCGCCCGAGGTGATCTGGCCGAGGGGAGCGCCTGTGTAGGCATAGCGGTAGAGGTGGTCGTAGCCTGTACGCGACGAAGTGATGACGAAGAAGTCGGGATACCAGCGGATATTTTCGTAGGTTGCGGGCGAGAGCCATGCGCTGTGTTCTTCGGTCAGGATAGGCTTTGTCACAGTGGAGCGTGGGTTGACGGCATACAGCTCCATGCGTGTCTGGGCGCGGTTGAGGGTGGTCACCATCAGCCGTTCGCCGGAGAATGCATACTCTATTCGAGGTATGTACTCAATGCGGCTGTCGGGGAGAGTGATATCTTTTGTGACGCGGTTGTCGATGTCGTAGGAGTGGATGCTTACTGTGGAGTTTTTCTCTCCGGCCACGGGGTATTTGTAGGTGAATTGTCCGGGATAAAGCGCATAGTTCTTGTCGGGGTGGCAGTAGCCTTCATAG
>JAIDKJ010000331.1 GCA_029051835.1 Paramuribaculum sp.
ATGCCCGGATGGCGGAATCGGTAGACGCGACGGTCTCAAACACCGTTGGAGCAATCCATCCCGGTTCGAGCCCGGGTCCGGGTACCAGATAACGGCTGATAACCATCAGTTAATCAGCCGTTATTTTTTTTACCGCACATTTTATCTCCATCAACCACATACATCTCTCAGGCTATGAGCAATCTGCGCAATATCATTCTATCAGTCATGATGCTTGCCGGCATTATGGCCGCAGCTGAAAAACCCAAAAGAATAATAATCTTCAACGGCTACTTCTTCAACGAACTGCCGGCGGCGGTAAAAAACAGCAACATAGCCAAAGATATGAGAATGTTCTTCATAGAAACTCCTGACGCAACCAAGGCACTGGGCATATATGCCCCCTCCGTGGAGCTTTCTGAAGAATCCCTGCGATATGCCGTCGCGATAGAAAATGTCAACGAGGGGGAGGAACTTCTCCGCCGATACAACGAGCAGAAAGAAAATTCCAAAAGCATCAGCTTTACCCTGGCTGCCACCGCTCCCCTGCTGAAAATCGGAGAACCGTTCCCTGCATTCTCAGCCACCGACATTACGGGCAAGACTTGGACCGACGCCGACATCAAAGGCAAGGTCATGGTACTCAACGTATGGTTTACCGGTTGCGGCCCGTGCCGCGGCGAAATGCCTGAACTCTCCACATGGAAGGACGAGATGCCTGAAGTGATGTTCTTTTCGTCGACCTACGAAGCCCCGGAAATAGCCCGTCAGGTGCTCGACAAGGTACATTTCAACTGGATTCATCTTGTAAACGACACACAGTTTAAGAACTTCATCGGCAACAACGGATATCCTCTTACCATCATCGTCGACAAATCCGGCAAAATCGCCGCCTTCGAATACGGCACATCACCGGAGCAAAGAGCTGCCCTGAAAAACAAGATTGCCGAACTCCGCTGACACTTTATGCCGGGAAAACCGACCATATGATGAAACAGCACATTTCGATCATCTCTGCAGCCTGTCTGCTGCTCTGCACAGCGTGCAGCAGCGCTCCACATGCCGACAGCCCCTCGCTCAAAGATGACCTGCTCGCAATCGCCGACACCGTGCCCGGCACTGTCGGCATTGCGTATATCAGCGATACGGATACGATCACTGTCAACAACAACATCCATTATCCGATGATGAGCGTCTACAAGCTTCATCAGGCATTGGCCGTAGCCGCTACGCTTGACCGGAAAGGGACTACGCTCGACAGCCTGCTGACGGTCAGCAGCGACGAGCTTGACCGAAACACATGGAGTCCGGCGCTTAACAAATACACATCGGGCGATTTTCACATTTCCGTGGGCGAACTGATGGCGTCATCCGTGACGATGAGCGACAACAATGCCAGCAACCTGATGTTCGAGCATATTCTGTCGCCGCGCGCTACACACGACTTCATCAAATCCATTGTCAGCGACACGACATTTCAGATACGCTATTCAGAGGCAGAGATGAAAGTCAATCCTACACTCAGCTATCTCAACTACACCTCGCCGCTATCGGCCGGACTGCTCATCAGGCAGGTGTTTGAGGAAGCGTTGGTCGATACTGAAAAGCAGGACTCCATCAGGCATTACCTGTCGGTGGTCACCACGGGCCAGGATCGCCTCGGAGCAGCCATGCATGGCTCCGACATCGCTGTGTTCGCTCATAAAACAGGCAGCGGATACAGAAACGCTATCGGAGAACTGATGGCTCATAACGACATCGGATATTTCCGCCTGACAGATGGCCGCAGCTATAGCCTGGCGGTATTCGTCCGCGATTTCAGAGGCAGCGAGGCAGAGGCGTCGGCGGTAATAGCCGACATATCGAGATGTGTGTATGAGCATATCAAATCAGGCACTGTCAGATAAAACAACACCCTTGCAGTGAGCAGCTCGCAGTGAATAGCCGCAGACAGTCATTCCTTTAGTTTGTCCGACAATGTATCGACTGATATTACTGATCATATTGGCGGCAGCCACTGCGGAAGCGCCTGCCCTCACATTCGATTTCGACTCGATAGCGGCGAAAGGCCCGGTGCCGAAGTTTTTTGTAGGCGCCTACCGATGGGTCGACCGCACCTTTAACGGCACCGACACGGCCTACGTACGCTCTACAGGATATAAATGGAATGTCAAAGTACGCTCCAGCAACTGGAGCGACTTCAACAGCTTCTATTTTGACCGCAACCACGAGATGAACATGCATTCGCCGTTTTGCAGTTCGATCGGCGCCGACATTCAGTTTATGGCCGTAGCGCTTGGCTACGACATCAACCTCAGCCGGCTGACAGGCGGCAAAGACCGGTCGAAGTCGAAATTCAATTTTGAATTTTCCAGCGGACTGGTTTCAGGCCGGATCTACTCGATCAACAACACCGACGGAATGACCATCACAAGTTTCGGCGATCTGAAGAATCTGGACACTCCCTACAAAGGGATCAATTCCACAATTTGGGGCATCGAGGCGATATGCGTGATCAACCCGCGACGGTATTCCAACTCGGCTGCCTTCTCATTCGGCAAAATACAACTTCGCAGCCAAGGCTCATGGCTGGTAGGCCTGGCATTCCAGTCGCAGAAACTCGACTTCGATTTTTCAAGCCTGCCCGACGACATACACCAATGGCTCCCCGAGAAATGGCAGGGAATGAGATACGCCACCGACGGCATCAACATCGGCGTGAGCGGAGGATACGGCTACAACTGGGTGCCACGCCGCAACTGGACCATAGGCGTACAGGCGATCATAATACCCAGCCTCAACTACGGCTATGTCAACACCGACCGCAAACAATACAGCTTCAGAATGAACCACCGGCTTAATCTCGGCGCGGTGTGGAATCACGACCGCTGGTTTATAGGCGTCACCGCCAAACTGGACGCCTCGCTGATCTACTACTACTCGACACTCGTCAACGGCCTGACCAACATAGAAGCCAAAGCCGGATGGCGCTTCAACCTCTTCTGAACATCCGTATCTTCCGAACCTCCGCATCGCATACTAAAATTGGGGGCTCCGCCGCACGGCGAGGCCCCCAACTCGTTTGCATCTGAAAGATTACTGTCAGCGCACGCTTACCTTCACAGCCTTGCCATCGGGCAGGCGGACGATATAGATGCCTCGGCGCAGGCCGGTCAGGCCGACGCGGCGACCTGTGATGTCGAACACCATCGAGCCTTCGGGAGCCACTATCGTGGAGCCGTCAACGCTCACGCCTGCGGCTCCGTCGGCCGACAGACTGCCGATGCCGCTGACTCTGTAGGACTCCTCCTTGACAGCTCCCGGACGTTTGCCATCCTCCTGAGCGAAAGCATGGATGGTGCCCTGCAGATCGGTCTGGCCGTCGTTGGTGATGACAATCGGATCCTTATACACCACATAGGTCACGCCGTCGAAGCTATAGGATATCGTGCCGGGGCCGCTGATGGTGATCACCGTTTTGCCGGCTTCCGGCTTGATATCGAAAGCGACGTCGCCGCTCAGAGCCGGAGTGAAAGCTACAGGCCACTCCTTAACGGCGCTCTCCACAGCCTCGGGATCGTTGTCGATCAGTATGGCCTTGATGACAGTGCCGGCGCTTGTCACTTCGATCGGCGCGGTATCGGTATAGAGTGCCGACTCCTTGGTCGGAATGCTGCCGTCGAGCGTATAGTAAATGCTGTAGCTGCCTGAGGCGGCGCCGGCGGCTGAGCTGCCGAGAGTCACCTTGGTCATACCATCCGACTCCTCGAACGATGCCATCGGAGCAGGCGAAATGTAGAGCCGAGTGAATGCGGCCGCATCCTCGTCGCTGCTGTCGAGATATGCCTTCGAGGCACGCGCTTTGATGACTGCGCTCTCAAACTGGTAGAACTCTCCGGTGTATTCGATCCAGTTTTTGCCGCCGTCGGTTGAATACTCGATCGTCAGGCTCTCGTCGGCGCAGCTGATGGTGACTGTGGCCGGTTCAAGACTCTTCTCGGCACTGAGAGTGATCACGGGCACTGTGGCGATCTTCGTGCGGCGTATTACCTCCGCAGGCCACAGCTCCATGCCTCCGGCTGCCGATGGCATAGCGTAGCCCACGATGCGGTAGAGAGCCTCGGTGTCGTCGTCAAGCATCTGGTCGAGCGATATGCCGAGCGAATTGTTCACGGCCAGATCGGTCGCTGCGCCGCCGTCAGCGGCGAAGGCATCCTTAAGCGCAAAACCGGCAGTCTTGTTGCCTGCGAGCTTCACGTCGGTGAATCCTACGAGATGGCCATGCGAGTCTGCGCTGACTGAGGCCACATTCTCCACCTCCGGAGCTTTGACCGGAGTGGCGGGAGCGTCCACCGTCACACGATGCAGATCATTGCCCGACAGACCGAAAGCGTAGGTATAGTCGGGGTGCATTCCGGCTGCGCCCTTCGCCACTGCGAATTCCTGAAGATGGCTTCCGACTTCGGGGAGAGAAGCGTTCTGACCGCTCACGTGCAGAGCTGCATGAATGAGTCCGTCGGTCACGATCACACGGTCAGTCCCCTTGTCGGTCACGAGCCAGGGCGAACGCACGTGGTAGATTCCCTTGCCGTCGGCGCTCTGAGCCTTGACCACTTCGGCTATGGTATTTACGTCGGTAGAGCGCTTTGTCACTTCATACACCTGGGCTTTGATCGGAGCCTCGCCGGGGGTGCAGGTAGTCAGACGTACCCACACCGTGCGGTCGGCCACGACTCCCTTGGCGTTGTCCAACAGAGTTTCGGGCAGTGCAGCGAGTTTCTCTGCTATCTTGGCTGCCTTCTGCTCGTCGGTAGCGCTCTCGTCAAATTCCATCTCTGCGGGGTCGACCATCGTGTAGTAGACATGGACACCGTCGGGAGCCTCGCAGCCGAGCTTGCCTACGGAATAGAACTCCGTGTGCTCAGGGTCGAAAGTCACGCCGTCGAATGTAAGGGCGAGGTTGCCATCTACTGCCTCGGAGCTGAGATTGTCGTAGGTCAGCACGTTGAGCGTGTAGGCCGAACCGTCCTCTGCGCCGGACAGTGTGCCCATGAGTTTGACCGCGAGTCCGTTATCAACGGCTTCCTTGGCCTGATTTTTCCAGCCGTCGGTCTTCGAGGCGACACTGCTGAAATCGAGCTTCACCGGCTGGCGGGTCACAGTAGTGAATCCGTCGGCATCGTTGCCGGCAAGGTTCATGCCGGTCAGTTCCACTACGGTGCCGATCTGCTCGGGCGACAGCTTCACGTTGTCGATGTCCTGATCATAATAAGTGACATGATGTTCGTGGCCACACACGGCGAGCTTCTTGCCAAACACCGGATCAAGGTCGAGCACCTCGATGAAGTGGCCGCCGTCGGCATCGGCGCGCACCAGTCCGGTGATAGTGTAGGTGGCGTCAGCACCGATATTGTCGATTATAGTGTGGTCGACGGTCTTTTCGTCGGTCGACGGGAAGATGCTCCACTCCAGACGCACGTCCTTGGCCATCTTGGCCACGTAAGTCTTCTGTGCCGGCTCATCAGCGAGCGCGTCAATGCCGCCGCTGCGCACAACGGGTTCCTGCGCGGCGATCTTCACTCCGGCTATGGTCACCAGCTTGTCGAGATGATCAGCGGTAAACACAGCCTCATCGGCCTTAATTATATCCTCCATCAGAGTGATACTGCCGACATGTTTCTTGAACCACGGCTCGCCGGGTCGAAGCTCCGGATTATAACCGAAATGCGTTTCGGCCGAAGCGGCATACGATTTATAACGCTGGTCAAAATCAGTCAGGTCGCCGGTCAGATTACCGTTTTCGTCGATCCTGACTCTGAAAGTCATTTCCTGAACGTACTCACCCGGACGAGGATTCTTGTAATACTTATCGGTGGTATTGGAGTATTGGAAATAGCTTGACGAGAACATTCCTATGCCGTTTTTGAATATCAGCGGCAGCGAAGGAATATCGGCGTTTTCCTCACCATTGATCAGCGAGGTAATATCCTTAACAACCATGCAGTTCCAGTCCGACTCATTTGACGATCTATTATCTCTGACCACTGCTATGGCCATATTCGGACAGGTAAGACGCACGTAAGCGTTCATCTCCTCCGGATGTTCCTTGGCATCCTGAAGAAGCTTCGCTATCGAGGTGTACTCGTCGGCGCCCTCCACGGCATTGTATACCTCCAGATGATACATGCGCGCCGAATAAAGCATTGTGGTTTCAGGATTAATGTCCGATGATGCGCCCTGACCATTGAGATAGACCAGCAGCTTCAGCGGCTCGTCGGCCGGGATCGAAGCGACCTCGACGTCGATGGTGGCATGCGCCGAATTAGTCGGCTTATAAGTATCTGTCAGAGAAGATCCATTGCCCGGAGAGTCCACCTCTATGCAGTAATACTGATTGGTGTTGTCGCTGCCTTCAAGCTTCAGCCCGAACTGCTTGCCGGTCATCTCAAGATAGAGCCGGCCGGGCTTGTCACCATCGGGCTTGACAAATTTAGTAGGAGTTGCATAGCTGCCAGCCACCGGCTCAATGGTAAGCTCCGGCAGCTTTTTGCCGATAAACCGAGGCAGGAGGAAGTAGGATTTGCTATCATAGTCATAGCCGACGAGGCCGCAGAGAGTGTAATCGCCGTCGGCTGTCGGATTGGTGGCCGTACTGTATGAATTGGGTGTAGTAATTACGAAGTTATTGCTCAACTGACGGACATCGAGCTCTATGGGTTCGTTTCCTTGACCATCCGCTCCGGCTTTTTTAACCGTAAATTTTCCGGTCGACGAACTATAGGTCGCGTCGATGTTGATTATGCTTCCGAAATCTTCAGGCAAGATCTCCGTGCGGCGATTGTGGGTATATGTGAACCGCACATAATTCTTGCCAACATTCGCCGAATTATAATGCAACACCGCACTGCCTGCATAGCATAAGCTGTAGTTGTCAATCCCCTCCTGATCTTTCAGGACGATCACCGGGCGGCCGTTTTCAAACTCAAGTGTTCCGACCACGCCCCCTTCGGGGATAAAATTCTGAGCGTCAATAGCAGTTCTTGGTGAAGGCTGAAACGCATTGCTCGGCTTCGTTTTCTCGCCGCGCACTACCAACGGCACCGAACGGTATTCGGTGTCATGAGTGAAAATATAATGGTCATCGGCATTCGTTTTGAAACAACCGTCGGCAAGCATCTGCAGCGGGCAATTGAGCCGCACAAGCGTTCCGGCCTTAAGGCCTTCAAGCTCACTCGCCTTGTCGACATTGACGATATTTTCCAGCTTGTCAAAGGAGTAACTTACGATACCCGACTCGCCATGCTCGGCCGACACTGCCTTAACATCAAGCACACAGTCACCGGTTATGGATATCTTTCCGTCAGCAGGAACATCGACAAACTCGTTATCCTCGAAACGATATTTGAACACGACGTCGGTATAACTGTCGTTTGTGTTTTTTCTCACTGTGACATCAAAGTCGCCGAGTGTCTTATATTTATGATCGCCGGCAGGCTTTGCATCGTCGGGAATGGTTACGACCGGAGCCATAGGCGGTATAGCTGCCGCGTCTTTCGACACGTAGCTTACGCGTATGCCGTCGAAAGCCACACACATGTCTTTGCCATCGGCCAGCGCCGCGTTAGCGACACCGGTGAAAATATCCTTAAGACCAGAAGTCTTAACAGTATAAGTGGCATTGGCCGCCGTTATGGAATTATCGCGATCCTGTACATAGCTGACTATATTAGGCGCTGTAGCAGCAGTGGCACCGGCAGGAGGGTTGAGATTGGCAGCTACGGTCTGATAACCGGTCGTAAAGGTCGACGTTTTATAGTTATAGAGGTATTCGACCTTATAGAACTGGTCGTCATCAGAGGTGGTCAGTTTTGTGAAGAAAGAGGTTCCGGCAGTAGCTCCGATGAGGCCTTTGGCTGGATCTATGATCACTGTGGCAGCCTTTGCCGGAGTAGGAGCTGTGAAAGTGGTGACGGTCTTACCTAAGCGCACCAATACTTTGGCACCGTCAATGGCTATTGGCGAAAAACCTCTGGCCGTAGTCCAGTCGGCCTCTGTAGGATTCTCAACCTTGGTGTATTCTATCGGTGTTGCGTAGTCCAGACCGTAAGTCACTTCGTTTTCTTTGGGGAGCGTTCCGTCGTCGACAAAGTAAGTAACTTCGAAAGTATAAAATGTCAGAGAACTTGCTGTCACATCCAAACCTATATCAAGCACAAGCGGTTTTGTACTGCCATATGTCGGTGTAGCATTAATCACACATGATTCCAGTTTTTTCGAAACGAATTTATCTGATGAAGCATCGTAAACATATTCAGTCGATGTGGCATTGGACTCCAGTGACTCCCAAAAGCGAAAACCATTTGATCCCTTCAAAGGGTTTGTAGATGAATTATAAAGTGGACGTCCTGCAAACTTAACTGACTTTATTCGCTTTCCTTCACCTAGTGAAAAGCTATATTTATAAGTGTAAGTACTTGATGACCTGGATATAGTAAACCAATAATTTGAACTTTTATAATTGCCTTGTATACTATTGGAGCGCTGAGCCTTAATAGTAAGCGTAGCCTGTCCGTCTGAAGACTTTAGACTTCGACTTGTGACTGAATTAGAATCATCGTAAGTGAAAGTAGCAGTCTTCGGGGTTTGAGCCTGGGCCGCAACAGGTGGCCAGAGCATGAGTAGTACCATCGCGATCAGGGCGATGATCGGTTTATATCTTTTCACTTTTATCCCTGTATTAAAATTAAATTATATGTTAATGATCGGCGTGGGGAGAGAGTGGCGTCATTGTGTCGACGCACGCGCAGGCGGCATGCCTCGCGGCAGCGGATGCCATGGTGGATGATGCAACTGCTCGTCCGACTGCGCAAGCGTCGGAATCGGGCAAACTAATGAGCAATATGCTGAATGACAAACTATTAGCACATAGGGGGGGGGTGAAAACTCCCCTCTCGGAAGCAGCGTCATGGCGGCGCAATGAATCACAATCCCTGTAGAAAAGCATCGTATATGCGATAGTTTGTCGGAGCGCCGCGAAATGCATATATCGCGGTCGCATATTGAGAATAATCGCAAAATTAACACCTCACACTCTCCAATACAAGTTTTTGTTAGCTTTATTAACAAGATTTAGTATTCAATGCGCTATCCGTGAACCATAGGCGACAATATCGCCGACTACAGTTATACACTACCATCTCCACTGCCATCCACTACCCCGCCCCGTCGATGCGGCTCCGATCTGTCTGACCGCCTCCGATCCCACTGATTTCTCCGTGTCCACCCGACTAAATCATGACCCTTACCGATGGATTTGCGACGATTTATGCGTAACTTTGCCGACACATATTTCCGACTATGAACAGACGCAAAAAGAGAAGCAACCGGCGCGGCGCACAGTCGCTTGTGGTCATGATAGTGGTGTTAGGCGCTATGTGGTTTGCATCGGCCATACGCGCCCGCGACGAGGCCAATGCGGCGACTGGCGGCAATCAAACGACCACAACAGGCACATGCGCAACAACAGACATTTCGGACAGCAGGGAAATGCTCGCCGTGGTAACGAATCCGAAGCTGCGCAGCGTCGACGTGGAATATGAGGGAATGAATCTGTCGTTCAACCCATCCATGCACCTGCCCAACTGGGTCAGCTGGGAACTTACGGAGAGCGAAACCGGCGGCCCGGCCAAACGATTCAACAAATTCATGGCCGACGAGAGTGTGGAAGGATGCGCCGAGACCTGGGACTACAACTACTCGGGCTACGACAGGGGCCACATGGCTCCGGCCGGCGACATGAAATGGAGCGAAGAGGCTATGCGCCAGACATTTTACCTGACCAACATCTGCCCCCAGATGAAAAGTCTCAACACCGGGGCATGGAAACGTCTGGAAGAAAAGTGCCGGCAGTGGGCCAAAGCCGACAGCGCGATACTGATCGTGTGCGGTCCGGTGCTGACCGATACCATCAGAGAGTATATCGGCGACAGCAGAGTGGCCGTGCCTGAACGTTTTTTCAAAGTGGTGCTCGCCCCATACGCCAATCCGGTGAGAGGCATAGGCTTCATCATGAACAACGGACGGGTGGACGGCGGAATGCAGTCGGCAGCCGTGAGCATCGATGAGGTGGAACGGGTGACGGGTCACGACTTCTTCGCGTGGCTCCCCGACGAGATAGAAACTCAAGTCGAGGCGGAATGCGATTTCCCTTTCTGGAGCAACATAAAAGCAAAACGATGATGGAATCAGACACAATATGCGCGATATCGACCCCGCCGGGCTGTGGGGGCATCGCAGTGGCCAGAGTCAGCGGCAACCGCGCCATTGAGATAGCCGGACGTATCTGGAAAGGCAAAACACTCAGCACTATACCGCCACGGACAAGCTCGCTCGGCGACATAGCCGATCCGGCCAACGGCGACATAATCGACACGGCGCTGGCGATGGTGATGCACGGCCCGCATTCGTTTACGGGCGAGGACACCGTAGAGTTTTCCGTCCACGGATCGACATGGATCCAAAGCGAGATACTGAGGCTGCTGATAGACAGCGGGTGCCGCATGGCACAGCCCGGAGAATTCACCCGCAGAGCCTTTGCCGCCGGCAAAATGGATCTGGCGCAGGCCGAAGCAGTGGCCGACGTCATAGCATCGACATCGAAAGAGAGCCACCGCATAGCCGCACAACAGATGCGTGGCGGGATATCGCGACGTCTTGGCGAACTGCGCTCTCAGCTGCTCGACCTCTCGGCATTGCTTGAACTCGAACTGGATTTCTCGGAAGAGGACGTAGAGTTCGCGTCGAGAACACGCCTGCTCGACATTGCTGAGAACGTAAAAAAAGAGGTCGCCACGCTCGCCGCATCATTCTCAAAAGGCAAAGCCATCAAAGAAGGAATCCCGGTGGCGATCGTAGGCAACACCAACGCCGGGAAATCCACCCTCATCAACGCCCTGCTCGACGACGACCGGGCCATAGTGAGCGACATCCCGGGCACCACACGCGATACGATCGAAGACACAGCGAGAATCGGAGGCATCGAATTCAGACTCGTCGATACGGCCGGAATACGCACCACCGACGACACCATCGAGGCTCTAGGCATCGAACGTTCGCTCAAAGCGCTGCGACAGGCACGGATAGCCATAGCCGTCATCGACACGACGACTGAGCCTGACGACACAGAACGGATCCTCCAACGGGTCGAACAAGAAAAATCCGATGACACACTGACAATCGTTGCGCTCAACAAATGCGACAGCGGCACAGCTGCCCCTCACCGACAGGCCGCACAGTCAACCGCTGCAG
>JAIDKJ010000332.1 GCA_029051835.1 Paramuribaculum sp.
TCTCAAAGCCGCCTCCCATATCAAGAGCCAACGCTCCACCGGCAAAATCCATGGCATCGCATTTGCTGTGTCCGGCAAGAATGCTGAACTCCGGGCCGAAATATGCCAGCGGAGCTATTTTTTCTTCCAGTCCGCCCATACGCGTCCACTTGAAACGCACATGAAGCGGTATGACGGCATAATGCATACGGAACTGTTCGTTGCCATATCCCTGACTGCTCCACATCTTGCGTTCGCCAAGATGCACCTTGGCTCCTGTCATCTCATAGTGAAGGCCTATGTCAAGTCCGAAGCCGATACCGGGGAACATCATTTCGCCCGTCACGCCTGCCGAAAAACCTGCTGATTTGTCGATCGTGACAAGCTCCTGCTTGAACTGAAGATTATTGACATTGACTCCGGCCTGCGCTCCCCAGCGGAACTGCGCGAATGCCTCGGAGGGGAAAGCTACTGCCGCAGCGATGGCGATGGCAGCGGCGGTGCGGCGCAGATATGATCTGATTGGTTGTGTCATGATGATTGTTCTATATTTTCGGCAAAGGTACAAAACACTCCCGACATACCCGCCCCCACAACGACAAAAAATCACATGTCAAAGCGATGCACGCCACGGTTGCGACAAAAATTTCGGTGGGATAATAAAGAATTTGTAACTTTGTAGGCACGGCCGATGCTGTCGGCAAAGGCCTGTCATGTATCAACACAACTATCCGACAGATTTATGAAAAAATGCCCTTATTGCGCCGAAGAGATTCAGGACGACGCCATCAAATGCCGTTATTGCGGCAGCTATATAGAGAACACAGCGACCGGATGCGGCCAGCAGACACCGCCGCCCTACGGCGAGCAGCGCGCCAACTTCGCCGGACAGTCGTCGGCTTCCGATCCCTACGCCATGTGGCTTGCCAATGATGCCTTCGCTTCGGGTCCGCAAGGCCGGAGCCGCGGAGTGGCTGCCCTGCTGGCCATATTGTTAGGCTCGCTCGGAATCCACTATTTCTATATCGGCAAAAACACCGGCGGCATTGTATATCTGCTGCTGACGGTGATATCGTGCGGAACGATCCCCGCCCTGTTGGGACTGATTCAGGGCATAATGATGCTCTGCATGACCAATCAGGAGTTTGAGAGCCGCTATATGCTCACTCCTTCATCATTCCCTTTCTGATGCGCCGATACATACCAGTGCTCACTGTAGCCGGATCCGACTCGTCGGGAGGCGCGGGCATTCAGGCCGACATTAAGACCATGTCGGCCATAGGATGCTATGGCATGTCGGCCATCACTGCCCTGACCGCACAAAACACTGTCGGAGTCGACGCCATTGAGGGCGTAAGCCCCGCGATGGTGGGCGCCCAGATCGACGCCGTGTTTGCCGACATAGTGCCTGCGGCCGTAAAGACCGGAATGCTCTTCAGCGCTCCGATCGTCGAGGCTGTGGCCGAGTCGCTGGGCCGTCATGGCGTCCGCAATCTTGTGGTCGATCCGGTGATGGTGTCGACAAGCGGCAGACGCCTCATAGCCGACGACGCAGTGGAAGCCATGCGACAGCATCTGTTCCCGCTGCTCTCATTGATCACTCCCAACCGCAACGAGTCGGAAGCGCTCACCGGCTGCGACGATCCGCGACGGCAAGCCGAGGAACTGCGCCGGCAGGGATGCGCCAATGTGCTCATCAAGGGTGGAGATTCTGAGTCGGTCGATTTCAAGACCGACCTCCTGCTGACATCCGACGGAGAATGGTTCGAACTTAAAGCCGATGCCGTCGACACGCCCAACACTCACGGAACCGGATGCACACTGTCATCGGCCATCGCATGCTACATGGCCATAGGCTACAGCCTGCCGAGAGCTGTCGAAATGGGCAAACTGTTCGTCACACGTGCGCTCCGCACCGGTGCGAAAGTCACTACCGGGAAAGGTCACGGCCCCGTCAACCATTTTTTCTCACCACGCAAACTCAAGATCATATGAACATAATCATCAACGGCAAGACATATGAGATGCCTGAGGCTTCCACGCTGCAGGATGCTCTCGATATGGCCAACGTGAAGCCGCAAGGGATAGCTACGGCGCTCAACAATCATGTTGTGACCGCCGATATGCGTCCTAAGACTGTGCTGGCCGACGGTGACCGCATAGTAATCATAACAGCTTTCTACGGCGGATAACCGACATGATGCGGATAGCTATAACCGGCACCGAACCGCGAACCGACGAAGGAGAATGGATCGCCACTATCCTCCGCGAAGGATGGGACGCCGTGCATCTGCGTCATCCCGCAGCCTCACTCAACGAGATGCGGCGATTGATCGAGAGCGTGCCGCAGCAATTCCATTCACGCCTGCGGCTCCACGGACACTTTGAGCTCACCAACGAGTTCAATATCGGCGGACTGCATCTCAACAGCCGTTGTCCGGCTCCCCCGGCCAATTATCGTGGCAGACTATCACGTTCATGCCATTCGGTCGGTGAGATCGCATCAGCCGACAGCGCGCTTGAATACGTAACTCTGAGTCCGGTGTTCGACAGCATATCCAAACCGGGCTACACAGCTGCTTTCAGCGACAGCGATCTGAGGGAGATCGAAACATTTTCTTCACCGATTGTTATAGCATTAGGAGGAGTCACTCCCCGCCACATTGACGTCATACGCCGGTGGGGATTCGGCGGATATGCCGTGCTCGGCTACCTATGGGAAGCCACCGGACGGCACGACCTTGCCGACCGGCTCCGCCAGTTTGTTGAACCAGAATTCAAAATATAGAATCAACGACTATGTTGCAGTTCATAACCAATCCTTCCGACCGCTGGTCGATAGCGGAGGAAGTGCAGATGGCCATAGAGGGCGGATGCCGATGGATACAGCTTCGCATGAAGGACGCTTCCGACGAGGAGGTGCGCCAGACGGCTCTCGAACTCATACCTATCTGTCGCGACCACGACACATTCCTCATAATCGACGACCGCGTGGAACTCGTCAACGAGCTGCGGGTGTCGGGAGTGCATCTGGGCCGCAACGACATGGATCCGATGGAAGCCCGCGAGCTTCTCGGTCCGCACGCCATAATCGGAGTTACGGCCAACACCGCCGAAGAGATCATCAAGTGGAAAGGCAAGGATGTGGACTATGTAGGCCTCGGCCCCGTACACACCACCACCACCAAAAAGAATCTCGCCCCGGTGCTCGGCGCTGACGGCGTAAAAGAGATCGTCGACACCGTGCGTCAGGCCGGAGTGGAGCTTCCGATCGTAGCCATCGGCGGCCTCACCATTGACGATGTTGATCCGCTCAAAGCGGCAGGCGTCAACGGCATAGCGGTCTGTGTTTTTTTTATT
>JAIDKJ010000333.1 GCA_029051835.1 Paramuribaculum sp.
GATCTTAAACTGACAGCGAATCTTTTACCAGGAAGCAGACCCATTCTGGTCGAGTGCAAATACCGGCAGGACCCATCGAATCTCGCGCGGATATCCTCCAAAGCCCTACACCGTTACAGACTTCATGAAACCCAATACCAATACCCCGTCGTTTTAGCATTGGGCGCAGGCGGATCGCCAAAAGACCCTGATATTTTCACGATAGTGAGCATAAACCAATTTATCAACAACCAAAACCAAGCCTTGATTCACCCTGCCAAGCTCTCACCCTCAGAATCTACAGACATCTTAATGCGCTCTATTTTGGAATTTGAATGTTGAATATTTCACAACGCACTACAGAATTGGAAAAATAAGCCACACAAGGAAGGGCTGCTTATCCGGATTTTGCCTCCATAAAAAAAGCCTCCTTAAGTTATCTACCTAAAGAGACTTTGACGATTTTGTGGCGGGAACAGGACTCGAACCTGTGACCTTTGGGTTATGAGCCCAACGAGCTACCACTGCTCCATCCCGCGATGTTGTTGTTTTGTGAGTGCAAAGGTAGAGAGTTTTTTCATTCCCACCAAATATATGATCACTATTTTACTGTTAATATATATTAATCAATTGTATGTCAAAGATGTAACATCCAACAACTACACAGACTGCCATTTTCGTTAAGGTTTTTTGCCTGAAATCAAGGATAAATGCATATTTTTGCAACTTAAACAGCACAATACAATCAAATCGACACAAACAATACTGCGGAGTCTAATCCGCGATATCCAGATGAACAGTCTTAAAAGATTCACGCTGCAGTCGGTGGTATCAATACTGCTTGCCACGTCAGTCACCGGATGCTTCACAGGAATAGAAAGCACACCAAAGATCACGGCGACAGAAAAAGATCTCGTCGGCACCAACAACGGCGAACGCAATCTTCTGTCCGACATAAAAGGAGAACCCATAGAGCAGTGGAAGCCGGGCAAAAGATTATATGTCACCGACAACAAGGCATTGATGCTGTTTGGCGAGGACAATACCGCAGGATCACTGCAGGGCGACTACCTGATATATGACGGCATAGAGAAGGCGCTCACCATCACAGGCCAGGAGGTGGCGGAATTCAGATTTCACACCGCCGACGGCCGACGCATGCGCTACCGCAGCGGCCATTCGCCCGAAGAAATAAGCCGCATGGGATCGGTAAGCATACCGCTGACGATCGAGGAGTCGGTGGTCGATGAAGTAAGATGCCGCCTCAAGGGATCGACATTCTATATCATGACCTCTCTATGGTATGACCTGAACGAGCATTCGTTCAACGGCAAGAAATTCATCCCAGTCAAGATACTCGATGTAAAGGAGGGCAACACCATCTACCCTGTCAGGCTACTGCTCGACGACGGCAACGGCTACCGGTTTCAGCTCTTCATGTCGGTGGGCGATTCACGCAAATCTCCGCGCAGCTTCGCCTCACTGCTGTCCGAAACCGATCCACGGCTTAAATATCCCGACACGCCCGATGCCGTATGGAACAATATCATCAACAGCCGGGTGGCAACAGACATGACCCGCGACCAGTGCCGTCTGGCGATCGGATCACCCGCCGAAGTGAAACGCCGCACCGACAACAACTATCTCATTGAGATATGGACATACGAAAATGGCCATTATCTGATATTTAAGGACGGTATGCTCAACTCCTACAGATGACCGGGTGGAAACTGACATTTCTCGGCACAGGCACTTCGACCGGTGTGCCACAGATCGGATGCCGATGCGAAGTGTGCCGGTCAGATGATCCGCGCGATCACCGCCTGCGCACCTCGGCCTTGCTCGAAACCGACGGATTTAACCTCCTGCTCGACTGCGGCCCCGACTTCCGACAGCAGATACTCCGATGCGGCTCACCGCGCATCGACGCCGTGGCGATAACACACAGCCACTACGACCACACCGGCGGACTCGACGACCTGCGGCCGTATGCCTACGGCGACAAGCCGTTGCCGATCCACTGCCGCGCGGAGGTGGCCCATGACATCACGACACGACTCCCCTACTGCTTCGGCATGACCGACTATCCCGGAGTGCCGAGGCTATGCACGGAGATATTCCGGCCATACACCCCATTCCGCTCCGGGCCGCTTGAGATCATGCCGCTCGCCATCGACCACGGCCGGACAATGATCAGCGGATTCCGCGTCGGTCCGATTGCCTACATCACCGATTGCCATACAATGCCACATGCCACACTCGATGCGATCAAAGGCACCGACATTCTGGTCATAAACGCATTGCGCATCGAACCCCACCCCACACACATGAACCTACAGCAGGCCATTGACGTTATTAATGCAGTAAGACCCCGAAAAGCCTTCCTGACCCACCTGAGCCACCACTTCGGCCTTCACGCCGATATGGCTCCTACGCTTCCAAGGGGGATAGAAATAGCCTACGACGGCCTTCAGACTACTGCAACAACAACTCAAACCTGCATAGAACTATGAAAGTAACGTATTTGGACAACAGCGGATTTGCCATCGAACTCGACAAGGCTATCCTCGTGTTTGACTATAGCAACGATCCTTCCCACTCACTCCACAAGATACTCGACCGAAATCCATTGCTGCCGGTCATCTTTCTGGTAAGCCACTGCCATGAAGGACACTACAACACCGGAATATACGAAATGGCGCAGAACCATAAACGGTATTATGTGGTATCGAACGATGTTCCCGCACAGGAAATCCCCTCGACCCTTGACGTAGCGGGAGTAAGCGCCGGCGACATCATCGACACTCTGCCCGACGGCATCACCGTGAAAGCCTATCCGGCCGGCTGCAAAGGAGTCTGCTTTATGGTGACCACCAAATTTGGCATGAAGATATTCCACGGAGGAGATCTGAGTACACTCCAGATACATCACTGCCACAAAGATGACGCCAAAAAGCACCATGACCCACAGTCGGAATTCGAAAAAGCCCTCAACCGCATAGCTTCCGAAAACCAGAGCGTGACCGTTGCCATGATAGCTGTGGATCCACGCGCCGGCGAAGGCTATACAGATGCTGCAAGCCGCTTCATGGAAAAGATCGATGTCAGCCACTTCTTCCCCATGCATTTCGAGGGACGCCACGATGAAGCATGCGACTTCGTCTATGTACCGAGCGCCACCACCCGCAACCACTGCCTGAAGTCGCCCGGCGATTCGGTCATGATCGAATAACAACAGATATTCTCTCTCATCCGCCACGCGATGCGGACACGACAGGACACAGACCCTGCGTCAGATTTTCGGATCACGACGCAGGGCTTTTTTTGACATCTATATCAGGCTTGAACCGCACCATAGCAAAACAGACGGAATGTCATCCGACATTCCGTCTGCAAATGTGATAATATTGCTCTCTTCAATTACAATTTGCTATTTGCAATAAATGTTTCTTCTTATGATTTGGTATAGATTGCTTTTTATTATCTAAGCGATCCGCTTTGATGTTTCATTAAATTTACGCTGCAAATTTAAGTCGCACATACTACACCGGCCTTACAATTGTATTACATTATTGTTACAACGATTCTATTATGCCTTTTTAACATTTCAAGGCGCTAATTTTGATTATTTTCGAGCTCAAACCTAACACATTGACTATATTTGCGTTTTAATGAAAAATGACACCACCGTGAAACTATGTCTACCCACGTTTCAATAAAAAAACTTCTGATCCTGTTAGCTGCGACACTTATGATGCTGCCGGCCATATCTGCCAGCGACAACCATAGCTTCGACACCAATATATGTCTGCCGCAGGAAAAAGTGTATCTCCACTTTGACAACACAAGCTACTATCATGGCGACAAAATATGGTTCAAAGCATATGTAGTCTTAGCTCCGACCCACGGAATGACACCATTGAGTCAGACACTATATGTGGAGTTGCTTAACCCCGGTGGCAAAGTCATCGAAAAAAAGACACTCCGCATTACCAACGGCCAGTGTCACGGTGACTTCACTCTCAGTCAACTTCGGTTCTACTCCGGCTACTACGAAGTCAGAGCTTACACGAAATACATGCTGACTTCGGTGACGACGTAGTGTTTTCGCGTATTTTTCCTATTTTCGACCGTCCGGCAAAAGATGGCGACTACACCGACCGCCGCATAATGAAAAACAGCGGCGTCAAATATGGAACGGAGCGCCCTGCCGTCAAATATCCAAAGAAACTCGACGTACGCTTCTACCCCGAGGGTGGCTACATTATTGCCGGGATCCCATGCAGAATCGCTTTTGAAGCGCTCGGACGCGATGGCTCTGTCGACGACTGCAGCGGTATAGTCGTAGAAAGACAGTCAGATACCGTCGTTGCACACATGACACCC
>JAIDKJ010000334.1 GCA_029051835.1 Paramuribaculum sp.
GTACGGCGGTTGTAGTAGTCGACGGTACCGGTGAGGCGGTTGTTGCGCAGGCTCCAGTCAAGACCGATGTCCCATGTGCGGTTTTTCTCCCATGTGAGCGATGTGGAGATCAGGCCGGGCATAGTGGCGTAGGTCGGTTTTTTGCCGTCGACGAGCCAGCCGGAGCCATTGGGCTTATAACCCATGGATGCGTAGGTGGGATACCATGAGTTGGTGTTCTGGTTGCCGAGCTTACCCCACGAGTAGCGGAGCTTAAGAGTGTTGCATACGGTGACGAGGTTTTCCCAGAATTTCTCGCGGGCGATATTCCAGCCGAGTGAGAACGAGGGGCTCCACGCCCAACGCTTGCCGGCGCGGAAGCGCGACGAACCGTCGTAACGGAGGTTGCCTTCGACGAGATAGCGGCCGTCGAGGTCATAGTTGAGTCGGCCGAACCATCCGGCGGTAGACCATGTAGCGGAGTAGCCGCTGAGAGTCTTGTTGTCGCCCGATGTGGTGTCGAGGAAGGGAAGATCACTCATGATGCCGGTGTTCTTGGCGCTGAAGTCCTCGTAGTGGTTCCATTCGCTCTGGAAACCTGCCATCACCTTGAGGTTGTGAACTTCATTGAATGTACGCGAGTAGTCGGCGTAGACGTTGGGGTTGAAGTAGTTGCCCTTCTGGCTGTAATTGTAGACGTTCGAACCGAGGGGCGATCCGGCGGGCCAGTCGTTGGGGTTGGTTTCCACATACTCGCCATTAGGCTTGTAGTAGCCGGTCTGGAGGTAGTAGCGCTTGTTGTGGTTCGACCAGTTGCGGTAGTTGAACTCACCGTTGATGTTCAGGCCTTCGATCGGGTTGATGCGGAAGGAGAACTGCTGGTCGGTCTGATCCTTATAGGTGGTGTAGCGGCCGCCGTGCTCAAACGCTTCGATGTAGGAGCGGAGAGTGGGGTTGCCGTTGGGGTCATGAGTGGGGATGTTGGGCCAGTAGCGCATGACGTTCTGCCATGTCGATGCGGTCAGAGCCGACGGAGCGTCGTACTGACGGCGCACCCAGCGGTTGCTGTAGCCGAATGTCAGCCACGGGGTGAGATGCACGTTGATCTTGGCGTTGACGGTGTAGCGCTGGCTGTTGTCGTCGCCGTGAACGAGGATACCCTCACGCGAGAGGAGGTTGCCGGAGAAGTAGAAGTCGTACTTCTCGTTACCGCCGGTCACGCTGATATTGTGCTCCTGCGAGAAGGGGGTCTTGCCGAAGTGTTCTTCGATCCAGTCGGTGTTGCCGACGTTGGTCTGATCGCCGAAGTTCCAGAAAGCCCAGTCGGTGCCGTTGGCGTTGGTCATCAGCTGCTGGATCGAGGGGTCGGTCACAGCCTGCTTCATCTGCTCGATCTTGTAGGCGGGGATAAGCTCGCCTGCGCCGGCAGCGATGCTGGCCTGGTTGAACACGTTGGCCCATGTCCACGACGGAACCATCGAAGGATAGTCGTTGATGCGGCTCCAGCGGAAAGAGTCGGAGTAGTTGACAGTGATCTTGCCTTCCTTGCCGCTCTTGGTCTTCACGAGGATGACACCGCCGGCAGCGCGCGAACCGTAGATCGACGATGCGGCAGCGTCCTTAAGGATCGAGATAGTTTCAACGTCGTCGGGGTTGAGGTCGTTGAGGTCGCCTTCCATGCCGTCGATAAGCACGAGGGGTGTCACCGACGAACCGCTGCCGATAGTACCGGCACCGCGGATGTTCATGTTGCGGGTGGCGTTGAGCTGACCGCCGGCGCCGGCGCCGAGCACGTCAAGACCTGCAGCCATACCCTGAAGGGCGTCGGCAACGCTGTTGACCGGACGGGCTGCAATTTCCTTGCCTGTCACAGTCGAAACGGCGCCGGTGAGGTTGACCTTCTTCTGCTGGCCGAAACCTACGACTACGACTTCGTCGAGTGTCTGTCCGTCGTCCTGCAGAGTGACGTTGAGGTGCTCGCCCTCCCACTTCACGTCGGCGGGCTTGCAGCCTACGAAGCTGACGCGGATGGTGGCGCCCTTCTTCACTCCTGCGATGGAGAAGTTGCCGTCGATGTCGGTAGAACCGCCGAGAGTGGTGCCGACCACCATGACAGAAGCTCCGGGAAGCGGCTCGCCTGTCTG
>JAIDKJ010000335.1 GCA_029051835.1 Paramuribaculum sp.
GGTCAGCACCTCGGCGATATCGTCGGCGCTTCCGGCTCCGCCCGATGCTATGACCGGTATGCGGAGCGCGTCGGCCAGGGCAGCAAACGTTTCGCAGGGATATCCGTTGCGGGTGCCGTCGTGGTCCATGGAGGTGAACATTATCTCGCCCGCTCCGCGTTCCTCGGCTTCTTTGGCCCAGCCGATCAGTTGGCGGTCGGTCAGCCGTGAGCCGCCGTGGGTGGTCACCCGCCACAGGCCTTCGTGGCGTCGGGCGTCGATAGCCACTACCACAAACTGCGACCCGTATCGGGCCGCAATGTCGCTGATCAGATTCGGACAAGCGACGGCGGCGCTGTTTATTGTGATCTTGTCGGCTCCTGCATCGAGCAGGCGCGCGGCATCGTCGGTCGACCGTATGCCGCCGCCGACGGTGAACGGGATGTTGATCCGGTCGGCGATATGTTCTACGAGCGATACGAATGTCGAGCGCCCTTCGCGCGAGGCGCTGATGTCGAGATACACCAGTTCGTCGGCGCCTTCCGAGGCATATCTCGCCCCAAGCTCAACAGGATCGCCAACGTCGGACAATCCTTCGAAATTTATCCCTTTTACGGTGCGTCCATCCTTGACGTCAAGACACGGTATGATTCTTTTTGCAGGCATGGTGTGCTGAAGAGTGTGTTAGTGTCGGCTTGAAATATATCGCTCTATCTCTTTGAGTTTGATGTGGCCCTCGTAGATAGCCTTGCCTACGATGACTCTCTTTAGCCCCAGATCGTCGAGCCTCCTGATGTCGTCCATTGACGATATTCCTCCGCTGACGGTGACGGTCACGTCGGGAAATCTCTCCGACAGTCCGGTATAAAACTCCGTAGCCGGCCCTTGAAGCATGCCGTCGCTCGCTATGTCGGTGCATATAGCCTGCGTCAGTCCGTCGGCAGTGAATCGGCCTATGAGGTCTTCGGCCGTCAGCGGGGAGTCGTTGAGCCAACCGTCGGTGGCCACACGGCCATCTCTGACGTCGGCTCCGAGTATGATCCGTTGCGGGCCGAAGGAGCGTATCCACTCTGCGAACGTCAGCGGATCTTTCACCGCTATGCTGCCGCCTATGGCGTAGGTGGCTCCGGCGTCGAATGCCGAACGCAGGGCGCTGTCGCTTTTCAGTCCGCCTCCGAGTTCTATCTCGGCCACGCCGAGCGAGGCTATGGCCTCTACCGACCGCAGGTTGACCGGCTCTCCGGCTTTGGCTCCGTCGAGATCCACCACGTGTATGCGCTCCACTCCGGCGTCGGCCATGCGTCGGGCTATCTCTGACGGATGGCTGTCGTAGGTGGTCAGCCGGTTGTAGTCGCCTTGCGACAGACGGACGCATCGTCCGCCGATTATGTCGATTGCTGGTATTATCTCTATCATTGTGTCAGATGTCAGAATTCAAGAAAGTTGCGGATTATCTGTTCGCCTACGTCGCCGCTCTTTTCGGGGTGAAACTGAGTGCCGGTGAAATTTTCCCATTTCAGTGCGGCGCTTATCAGCAGGTCGCCGTGGTGCGATGTGGCTATGGTGTCGGAGCAGGTGTGGGCGTAGTAGCTGTGGACGAAGTAGGCGTATGCCCCGCGCGCCACACCCTTAAACAGCCGTCCCTCGGTGTTCGACAGACGGCACCATCCCATGTCGGGCACTTTGGCTGCGGGGCTTTCGGGCAGACGTCTGACGCGGGCGTCGAAGAGTCCCAGACACTCAGTGTCGCCCTCCTCGGAGTGGCGGCACATCACTTGCATGCCCACGCAGATGCCCAGCACAGGACGTCGCAGGCTGCATATCACCTCGGTCAGTCCCTTCTCGCGCAGTCGCGCCATTGCCTCGCCGCAGTGGCCCACTCCGGGCAGTATCACGCGGTCGGCGCGGCATATCGTGTCGTGATCCGAGGTCAGGATCCATTCGGCTCCGGCTCTCCTGAGGGCGTTCTCCACCGAGCGGATATTGCCCATGTTGTAGTCTATTATAGCTATCATGGCTTGTTGTAGTGATGTGTGTAGTGGCAGGCTGTGTCAGATGACGCCTTTGCTCGAAGCTATGCGGTCGTTGAGCGGATCGCGCCTGACGGCTGCTTTCAGCGCGCGGGCGAAGGCCTTGAATATCGCTTCGGCTATATGATGGTTGTTTTCGCCGCGGGCCGAAATGTGGAGATTGCACCGCATGGCGGTGGCGAGGCTTTTGAAGAAGTGGCTGAACATCTCCGTGGGTGTGTCGCCTACATATTCGCGGGTAAACTCCACATCCCATTCGAAGTCGATGCGTCCACCCAGGTCTATGAGCGCCATGGCGCGGCTCTCGTCCATCGGCAGCACGAATCCGTAGCGCTCTATGCCGCGCTTGTCGCCGAGGGCTTCGCGCAGGGCATCTCCAAGCGCTATTGCCACATCCTCCATCGTGTGGTGTTCGTCCACCTCAAGATCGCCCTTGCACTTGACCTTGACGCCTATGCCGGCATGGTGGGGGATCTGCCACAGCATGTGGTCGAGAAATTTCAGGCCGGTGTCAATGTCGGATCCGACGTTGTGGTCGAGATTGACCGCAGCTTCTATCTCGGTTTCCGACTTGGTGAGTTCCGTAGCTCCCTTTCGCTTGTGTGAGGGGG
>JAIDKJ010000336.1 GCA_029051835.1 Paramuribaculum sp.
TGTGATGTTGTAGGGCGGACGGCGTATGCGGTTGCCGGTGCCGGGGTCCACTACGTTGAGCAGCATCGAGAGTATGCGCCAGTAGGCTTCCTCCGATATCACTTCGGTGTGGCGTGGGGCGAACTCGGCCAGCACATTGCCGTTGGCGTCGGTAATAGCGGTCACAAACATCGGGTCGACGCGCATGCCGCGGTTGGCAAATGCCGAATAGGCCGTGACCATCTCCTTGACCGAGACGTCGGCCGGGCCAAGACAGAGCGACATCACCGGATCGAGATGGGCTGTGATGCCGAAGTTGTGCATCGTGCGCACGAGCGATGCCGGCGACAGCTGGCTGATGAGCCGCGCTGAGATCCAGTTGTTGGAGTTGGTGAGAGCCCAGCGCAGATCCACCATCTCTCCGATGCGCGACTTTCCTGCATTGCGTGGCGCCCACGGACGTCCGGTCTCATCGTAGAGCACCGGCTGTTCGTTGAGAAACTCGTCGCAGGGGGTGAATCCTTCTTCCATGGCGTAGGTGTAGAGAAACGGTTTTACCGTCGATCCTATCTGGCGGCGTCCGGTGGCCACCATGTCATATTGGAAATGCTCAAAGTCCGGACCTCCGACGTATGCTTTCACATGTCCGTTTTTAGGCTCCATGGCCATGAATCCGGTGCGCAGGAAGTGTTTGTTATACATCAGCGAGTCGAGCGGGGTCATGATCGTGTCGATGCTCCCCTGATAGGAGAACACTTTCATCTCATGGGGCGTGCGGAACGCTTTTTCGATCTCCGCCTTGCTCACTCCCGCCTTTTGCATCAGTCGGTAGCGGTCGGTCTGTTGCATGGCGTGCTCGATGAGTTTGTCGATCTGTTGCTGGCTGACTTCGGTGCGGTTGGTCGTGTAGTGAGCAGACTTCGATCCGCGTTTCTCCTTGAAGAATGCAGGCTGTAATGTCTTGCTCAGATGCTCTTCCACAGCGTCCTCGGCATATTTCTGCATGCGCGAGTCGATCGTGGTGTAGATCTTCAGTCCGTCGGTATAGATGTCATATTTCGAGCCGTCGGGTTTCGGATTTTTTTCGATCCATCCGTAGAGCGGATCGTTTTCCCATGCGAGAGAGTCGTCGTAGTAGCGCTGGCGATCCCACTTCGGATAGTCGCTTGCCACAGGGCGGTGGGCCTTGAGCATTCTGCGAAGCTCCTCGCGGAAGTAAGGTGCCAGACCATTCTTGTGGTCCACGCGGTGGAAGTCGAGCTTGAGCGGCAGGGCCTTGAGAGAATCGGCCTGCTGGGCTGTAATCTTGCCGTTGCGCATCATCTGGTCGAGCACCACGTTTCGGCGCTGCATCGTCCGTTCAGGCCGTCTTACGGGGTTGTAATACGCCGGATTCTTCACCATTCCCACGAGAGTGGCCGCTTCCTCCACCGTCAGTTCCTCCGGCGTCTTGCCGAAATATACATGGGCGGCCGATTTGATGCCGACGGCATTGTACAGGAAGTCAAACTGGTTGAGATACATCTTTATGATCTCTTCCTTCGAATAGAAGCGTTCGAGTTTGATGGCGATCATCCATTCGATAGGCTTCTGCACCACTCGGCTCATCAGGCCATGCGACTCCGGCGAATATAGCTGTTTGGCCAGCTGCTGCGTGATGGTGGAGCCACCGCCGGCATTGCGCTGGCCGAGCAGCAGGGTCTTCACGCCTACTCTGGCCAAAGCCCTGACGTCGATGCCCGAATGATCCTCAAAGCGCGAATCCTCGGTCGATATAAGAGCGTCGATCACATTCTGTGAAATCTCGTCGAAGTCGGCATACACGCGGTTGCCGGTATTGCGGAAATAGCGTCCCAGTTCTTCGCCGTCGGCCGAATAGATGACCGAGGCGAAACGGTCGTGAGGATTCTTTAGTTCCTCTACAGGGGGCATATATCCGACCATGCCGTTGTAGGCCATGTAGAAAAACACCATCAGGCCCACGGTTGTCACACCGAAGGCTATCCATAGTCCTGCTATGAGTTTGCGCTGCCAGGGTTTGATAGGTGATTTAAGCTTGTCTATGAGTTTCATCTGTCGATGTAGGATGTTTGGTGAAGAATGTGGCGTATGTCCTCTTTCTCCGTCTGCGCGGAGCGTCATATCGCCTTAACTGTGCAAAATTACACATTTTTCCGCTTTTCTATCCATCATCCCCTCAAAATGCCGGTTGAAAAAAACTTAATCCCCGTCATCATGCCCGCTCCATCCCTTCCTCCGTTCCTCCCCGTAAATCCGCCCCCTCCGATGATTCCGATAACTTCCTAATTAATTCATTCCGTTATTTTGTGGTGACCGTTGTGAAGTCCTGAAGATTTGATTAACTTTGTCGTAGCTTCGGAATGATCATGAATCGATGGCTGGTGTGATTGTCATGTCGCGGTGCAAGATCCTTTCGTTTTAATTCAATCGACACATTGTATACTGATGGCAGAGTCAAAACATAGAGCAGCCAGAAACCGTACGGTTACCGTATCCGAGTCTGAAATTCCGTTTCTTGAACAGTATATAAGCAGTGCGGACAACGTTCGATTTGGATTTCATGACGATATGATTGTCAATTCGGATCTGTTCGACTGTTTAGATGCTATTCCTGATGAATACTTCGAGCTTATAGTCATTGATCCGCCATATAATCTCGACAAGGACTTTCATGGTAGGAAATTTGCCGCTATGAGTGCTGGGGATTATGAGGATTTTCTTCGCAGTTGGTTCTATAAGGTATGTGATAAGTTAAAGCCTGAGGGATCGTTGTATATGTGTGGCGATTGGAAGTGCACGTCATCAATGCAGCGTGTTATAGAGGAACGTCTGACAGTGATCAACCGTATATCCTGGCAGAGAGAAAAGGGTAGAGGAGCGAAGGCTAACTGGAAGAACGGTATGGAAGATATCTGGTTTGCGGTCAAAAATCCGCGTCATTATTATTTTGATGTCGAGTCTGTGAAGATGAAGCGGAAAGTCATCGCTCCGTATAGAGTGGATGGCCGCCCGAAAGATTGGGAGGAAACAACGTCTGGAAATTTCAGAATTACCTATCCCTCAAATTTTTGGGATGATATAAGTGTGCCGTTTTGGTCAATGCCTGAAAACACTGATCATCCGACGCAAAAACCCGAAAAACTATATGCCAAACTTGTACTTGCCTCGTCACGTCCCGGTGACAGGATTTTTGATCCCTTTTTGGGCAGCGGAACTTTGGCAGTCGTGGCTCGAAAACTTGGACGGCGTTTCTGCGGAGTAGAAATCAATCGCGAATATTGTCTGTGGGCAGCGAAACGTTTGCTTGGATCATCTGTCAATAGAGATATTCAAGGATATTCCGGAGGTGTGTTCTGGGAGCGAAATTCATTGGGCGATCAAAAAAGAAGTCATGATGGAACATGTAAAAAAATGGTTGATATGCCGACCGCATTGTTGTAGGCTATGAACAGAGTGGTTAATGAATTCGTGGCGATGATACGCGATAATGCGTCAATTGCTACAAAAAACGAGATGATATCTTTAGTCTGCGACGCCTTCGATATGGTGAAGGATGGTCGTTCGCTATATCACACGGATTATTTTGCTGTAGTTTTTTGTTATACAAAGAACGCTTCTTTCAGTAATGTGGTCATCTCACTGTCCAAACTGGAAAAGTATGATGGTATTCCATGTTTCGTGGTCGTTGTACGAAGGGATCTGGACAATATGGTTTATATGATAAATTCCACTTTTATTGACAAAGTTAGCCATAGTTCGCAAAGTTTAAGGCTCGACAACATTAGGGGCAGTATACTAGGTAGCAATATCCGCAAACAGCTTCCGGAGATTGGCAGGGTCAATGCTCCTGATGATTTTGAAGAGTTGTTTGCATATCATAAGGGGTTTACTTGGATGGAGAATCTTGAGAGGATAGTGGAGCGGACTAACAATATACGTCCTGTGAAGGTCAAAGTGGCACTGAGTCCTGTTGAATACAGCAATGTGCTTGATGCTCCGCGGCGTGCGTCATTGTTCGTCAGCTCCGGTGATTATGACGTACTTCTTGATGATTTACGGAGAAGGTGTGAAGATGTTAAGGACGCAATACTGGTAGCTTCTCATATCGACAACGTGAATGTGAGGGGCCGATTGATAGAAGTGCTGATAACCTCGGATCCAGAAGAGCGCACGATGTTGCTTAAGGATCTGTCGGATGTGGAGCGCATGCTTCCGGTATATGACACCGAAAACGGACTCGGAGATTATGTCAGGCGTTTCGGTAATGCCGATGCTTACACCGATATAAAGACGAAGATACTATATCTCGATTCCAATCCTAAGGCTTATAATGTCGACAAATTCCTGAAATGTATGGGAGAGGAGCGATCGGTGTTTATGTTTTTCTTTGTGGGTATAGATGATAGCGGGATTGTAAATACAGTCCTTTGTTCGGTTTTTCATGATCAGTTGATGAAAACGACGATCTTGCAACATCATTGGGCCGGAAGAGCTACCCGTGGTGTCGCTCAATTTAATGGGAAGGCCATCAACGAGATATTGTCTGAGCGCGACTTTAGGAATAATATTGATGAGGAGAGTTCAAGATCATACCTTGAAGATTTGTTGAAAAGATGATCCGGCGGTGGAGGCGAAAGAAAAAGTTGGAGGGGAGCTAAAAAAAGTGTACCTTTGAGGGTGGCCAATGATATTCGATGCAGTGGCCGGCGGATAATGAATCCTTAAATTAAACATATCATATTCTATGGTTCAGAGATTTATTTTGAACGAAACGTCCTATTTCGGACCCGGAGCACGCAAGGTGCTTCCTGAAGTGATCGAACGCCTTGGCAAGAAAAAGGCATTAGTTGTGACCGACAAGGGTCTTATCAAGTTCGGAGTGGCCAAGATGGTTACCGATGTTCTCGACGAGGCCGGCGTGGCCTACGACGTGTTCAGCGAAGTGAAGCCCAATCCCACTGTCAGGAATGTGCAGGACGGCGTGGAGGCTTTCAAGGCCGCGGGAGCCGATCTGCTGATAGCCATCGGCGGAGGATCGGCTATGGATACCGCCAAGGGTATCGGCATAGTTGTGGCCAATCCTGAGTTTGCCGATGTGGTGTCGCTCGAAGGATGCGCGCCGACGAAAAACAAGAGCATACCGATGGTGGCGCTTCCCACTACTGCCGGCACGGCTGCTGAAACGACAATCAACTATGTGATTATCGACGAAGAGAAGAAAAAGAAGATGGTGTGCGTGGATCCCAACGACATTCCCGCAGTGGCCATCATCGACGCCGAGCTGATGTATTCTCTGCCCAAAAGCCTCACTGCCGCTACCGGCATGGATGCCCTGACTCACGCTATCGAGGGCTACATCACCAAGGGCGCATGGGAGATGAGCGACATGTTCGAGATCGAGGCCATCCGCATGATCAGCCGTTATCTCCCCGTAGCGGTCGACGAGCCTCAGAACCCGGAAGGACGCAACGGAATGGCTGTGGCGCAATATATCGCCGGCATGGCGTTCTCCAACGTCGGCCTCGGACTGGTCCACGGCATGGCTCATCCCATGGGTTCGCTGTTCGACGTTCCCCACGGTGTGGCCAACGCGCTGCTGCTGCCTACCGTTATGGAGTACAATATGCCGAAGTGTATCGACAAATATCCCCGTATAGCTGAAGCTATGGGTGTAGATATAAAGGGCATGACTCCGCAGGAGGCTTCGCAGGCCGCTGTCGATGCAGTCAGGGCGCTCGCCGTTCGTGTGGGCATCCCGCAGCATCTTTCCGAACTCGGCATCAAGGAATCCGACATACCGGCTCTCGCCGAGCAGGCTCTTGCCGATGTATGCACCCCGGGCAATCCGCGCGAGTGCAGCCTCGATGACATAAAGGCGCTCTACGGTAAGGTGCTCTGAGCCTGATCCGTCAGGAAATATTAAGGTCCTGTGTCGAAACAACTCTGACGTTTCTGACACAGGACCCTTTTTTGTGCCCGCAGCGGGCTGTATTCAGGCTTTACCTTCGCTTTGTGCAGCGGTTATTCTGCCGCAAGGGCGCAGGCGAGCTGATCGGGGCACGATGTGGATTTCGCGCCGCATCTGATCCCCTTCAGCCGCTCGATCACTTCGGCAGGCGTCATGCCGCGCACGAGCGAGCCGATGCCTTGCAGATTGCCGTGGCAGCCGCCGGTGAAGGTCACGTTTTCCACACGGCCGTCATCGCCGATGGTTATCTCTATGTCGCGCGAGCAGGTGCCCTGCGGTGTGTAATGATAGTGTTTTGCCATTGTAAGCCGTTTTGTTGAGTGTTTATTGATAGTCGATTGGTCGCTTATTTGACTGTAAATTCTCCTTTGAGCCTGATGTCGGTGCTCGACGAGCCTATCATTACTTTGAAAAGACCCGGTTCTACCACGCGCTTGAGTGCCGGATTATAGACTGCCAGTTCGTCGTGTCCGAGGCTGAACCGCACTTCGCGGCTCTCTCCCGGATTGAGTTCTATCCTTTCGAATCCTTTGAGAAGCATCGACGGCTGGCTGGTAGAGGCCACGACGTCGCGCAGATAAAGCTGTGCCACTTCCGCGCCTGCGCGTTGGCCGGTGTTGGTCAGGCGGAATTTCACATCCATGCTGATGCCGTCGTCCGAGGGGCTTATGGCGAGGTCGGAATATTCAAACGTCGTATAGCTCAGCCCGTGGCCGAAGCTGTAGAGCGGGTTGCCGCTGCAATCCATATAGTCGCGTCCGCCGCCCATGCGGGAGTAGTGCACCGGGAGCTGGCCTTCGGAGCGCTGTATGCTGACCGGCAGGCGCCCCGACGGGTTGACGTCGCCGAATATTATGTCGGCGATGGCGCCTCCGCCCTCCTCTCCGGGATACCATGCGGTGAGAAGCGCGTCGGAGCGCTCTGCCGCAAGATTCATGTCGAGGGTGCGTCCCTGAATGTAGATGGTCACAACCGGTCGGCCGGTGTCATAAATCGCCTTCATGAGCCGCAGCTGGTCGCCGAGCGGTGTCAGTGTCGCACGGTCGAATCCCTCTCCGCAATCCATGTCGCTGACGTGCGATGCATCGGTCTTTGCGGCGCCGGTGGCGGCGTATGATGTCTTGAAGTCTCGGGCGCTTGATCCGCCTACGGCGAGTATCGTCACGTCGGCTTCGAGAGCGGCAGCCACAGCGGCCGCGATGTCGGTATGCGCGGTGTTGCGTACGGCACATCCCTTCACATAGACGATCTCCACTTCCGGAGCGGCTTGGCGTATCCCTTCCAGAATGGTGGTGATTTTGTCGTCGGGTTGCGGAGCGGTGTAGTCGCCGAGCTGATTGTATTGCTCGTCGGCGTTGGGGCCTACGACGGCTATGCGGCGCACCCGTTTGCGGTCAAGCGGCAGCAGCCCTCTTTCGTTTTTGAGCAGGGCGGTGCCCTGACGCGCTATCTCGCGTGCTGTGGCGCGGTGGCTCTCGGTGCCGACGCGGCGTGAGGCCTCCTGCGGATCTGTCATCGGACGGTCGAAAAGTCCGAGGTCGAATTTCAGCTTCAGTATGCGCGCCACTGCGGTGTCTATGTCGGCTTCGGTTATAAGCCCTCTGTGCAGAGCCTCTATGGCCCGACTGCCGTAACATGCGGCGCCGAGGTCTATGTCCACTCCGGCTTTGAGAGCCTGTGAGCCGGCTTCGGTGCGGTCCGACGCTGTGTGTCCGGCCAGGCCGTCGATGCTGTAGAGATCGGAGTAGACAGCTCCCTCGAAGCCCCATTCGTCGCGCAGCAGTCCGGTGAGCAGTTCGCGGTTGGCGGTGCAGGGGATTCCGTCCACGCTGTTATATGAACTCATCACTGTGGCTGCACCGGCGGCAATGGCGTGGCGGAACGGTTCGAGCAGTTCGCTGCGAAGTCTGATCGGGCCAACGCTCGCTTCTGCGCCGTTGTGGCCCCCTTCGGGGACGCCGTAGGCGGCGAAATGTTTAAGCGTGGAGTAGATGTGGCGTCCGTCACTCATCGGCGCGCCCCGTTTGCCATGCATTCCCTCCACCATGGCCGCGCCCATCACTCCGCTGAGCCCCGGGTCTTCGCCGAATGTTTCCTCCATGCGGCTCCATCGGGGTTCGCGCGCTATGTCGAGCACAGGGCCGTAGCCCACTCCGGCTCCTGTCGAGCGGGCTTCGAGAGCTATCTCCTCTCCCGCGCGTCTTATGAGAGTCGGATTCCATGTGCCGGCCATGGCCAGTCCGGTCGGATATACGGTGGCTCCGATCGCCATGTGTCCGTGGGGACACTCTTCGGCAAACAGTATAGGTATGCCGAGTCGGGTGCTGTCGCGGGCGAATCGCTGCAGTGCGTTGAGGGCTTCGGCGCCCTCGGCCGGCGAAAGTCCGTTTTCGAGTGTCTTCTGCGTCCACGGGTCGGCTCTCAGGGTGGCCCAGTAGCCGCCTACGGGCATCTCGCCTCGGTTCTGGGCCTTGAATTTCTCGGAGGCGACGATGGCGCCGTCGGCCTGCCGCTCATACATCTCCCATCCCATGGGGCAGAGCAGCTGTCCGGCTTTCTCCTCGAGCGTCATGCGGCTCAGCAGATCGGCCACACGCTCCTCTGTCGGTTTCGATGCCTGACGGTAGACGGGCGTCGTGCCATTCGCTGCGGCTGTCGTGGCCATGACGACCCACAGGGCTATGATGGATAAGGCTTTCATTTCTTTGTGAATTTTATGGCCACAGGTCCTGATTTGATCCCTTTCGGCAGAGTCACGCGTGTCACGCCGTTGCGGTCGGTGCTGTAGCTGAGCTTGCGGCCGCCGTCGAGCAGTGTCATGCGTCCTTTCGGTTCGTTGCCGCTCCATGTTATCTGTCGGGGCATTGTTTCCCCTTCGGCCGGGGTGAATATGGCGTAGAGTGTGGAGCCGTCCTTCGATGCTGTAAACCATACGTTGCCGTCGTTATAAACCGGCGTAGTCACTGTCGAATAGATCGCCTCGCCGTTGCGCCTCAGCCATTCGCCGACGGCTCTCAGTCGCCATTCGGCTTCCGGTTCTATCAGGCCCTCGGCTGTCGGTCCTACGCCTAAAAGCAGGCATCCACCCTTGGCGGTGATCTCAGTCAGGAGTGCAATCACCTTTTCAGGCGACTTGTATGGCGCGTTGGGCACCCATCCCCAGTCGTTGCTCAGTGTTATGCAGCTTTCCCACGGATAGGAGAGCTGTTTTTCGGGTATGCCGCGTTCGGGAGTCTGATAGTTTTCGTTGCGTCCGCGTATGCTGCGGTCCACCGCTATGAGTCCCGGATGCAGTCCGGAGCGGGCATCAAGGAGTATGTTGTCGAGTCCTATGTCATCACCCTTTATCCATCCGCCGTCGAGCCAGAGTATATCCATCCGTCCGTAGCGTCCCGACAGCAGTTCGCCGAGCTGTCCGGCGGTAAAGTCCTGATAGCGCTTCCACCAGTCGGGATGTCGCTCTTTCTTATAGTTGATATGCCGGTTGGGGGTGGCGAATTCCGGATTCCAGAACCATTCGGTGTGCCAGTCGGGCTTCGAGAAATATGTTCCGATCCAGAAATTCTTGTCGCGGAAGGCGTTGAACACGTGGCGGGCCACATCGCGCTTTTCGTTCGAGGCAAACGGTCCTTTGGCTATGGAGAAATCGGTCGAGTCGGTGTCGAACATGCAGAAACCGTCGTGATGCTTCGTCGTGAATATCGCATAGCGCATTCCGGCGTCGGTCATTATGTCGGCCCACTGCGAGGGGTCGAACTTCACCGGGTTGAGAGAGTCGGCCAGACTCCAGTACCACTTCTTGTACTCGTCGTAGGGCATATCACCCTTGCGGCTGATCCAGTCTACATCCTCCGAACAGATCGACCATGATTCCACAATTCCCGGAACGGAGTATAGCCCCCAGTGGAACAATACGCCGAATTTCAGGTCGCGCCACTGGTTGAGCTTGTTTAGGACAGCTGTATCTGTAGGCCACTCGTAGCCCGACGCGTCCGATTGCTGATGGACGAATCCCTGCACCTGCTGTGCCTGTGCCTGTGCCGTAGCGGCCGCTGCCAGGATCGCACCGGCTGCCGCCATTTTGAGATATCTCTTCATGAAACTTGATTGTATTTAAGGTTTTGCAGTTGATGCTGTGTCAAAAAATCGTTTTTTGTGACACAGCGTCATAATTGTCATTCGGATTGAGAGGGCGTTGTGACACGACCTCATCTGCAAAATTACTCTTTTCCCGCGAAACACCCAATAATGCATACCTTTTAGGTTCTTAGGTCATGATGCCTTTCCTGCGGCTTATTGACGCAGATCTTATGCAGCTTGTATCGCGCCCCGTTACGTGGTGCCTCCGCCCGCCATAGTTGCTATATCGCAGCTGAGGTCCTGACTGTTTGCGTGATCAAGCCAGCCGTATTCAAAGATTATATGACAGCGAAATGTATGCTCCTTGCATGAAAGGCTTGTGTGGATAAAATCCCTTGAAGGAGTTCCCTTTGTATGACAGATGACGGTATTGGCTATAAACGTCATGGTTTGACATCATATACCCGGCGCTTATGCCGCATGGGCCTGCATCAAGGCTTACACCGATGCGCAAGTCCATCGCAAACCATTGACCTTTGGTTGTGCTTATATAGTCATATTCAATCTTGGGCCAGTCGGGCGTAGATTCTATGCCGACCCGCTGATAGGGAATATTCAGCATGATTCCCGGTTCGGCAAACAGCGACCATGCGCAAGCGCGATATTTCCACGCAGGGGTCTTGTTTTTCTCTCGGAGGAATACTCTCGTTTCATCTGGTGTCGATACGAATCAGGGTTCTCGGCTGTAGCTGCAAGACAAAGTTGCATAAAAACAGCAAAAGCGACAGATCTGAAAAATGGCAGAAATTTCATGCTCAGTCCAGATGTGATTAACAAGGTTATTCCGGTGTCCTCGCTCGTTTTATGATGATGTCGGCGAGCGCGTCGACGCTGACGGCCGGCTGTGGAGCGGTCAGCAGCCCGGTGGGATTGAAGAGGATGGCTTGCCATCCGGCGGCAAGGGCGCCCTCGATGTCGGTAGCGGGGTTGTCGCCGATCATCAGGTGCGACGATGGGTCGTCGATGCCGCTGCGCTTCATAGCGTGGTCGAACAGACGCGTGTCGGGCTTGTTTATGCCGATGTCGTCCGACAATACTGTGATGTCGATCATGTTGGCTATGCCGGCCGAGGCGATCTTGCGGTGTTGTACGTCGGCAAATCCGTTTGACAGTATCCCGACGGTCAGTCGGGCTTCGCGCAGACGTTGGAGCAGTCCGAGGGCGCCGTCGACCAGTGTGCGCTCCTCTGCCAGACGGTCGAGATAGATGCGGTCAAGCTCGTGAGTGATCGATGCAGCCTCGCTATGTGTCATGCCCGCCTCGGCGAGTGGCCTGATGAAGCGCTCTTCGCGCAGATAGGAGCAGCTGATCTCGGCGCGGTTGTAAAGCGCCCATAGCGCGTGGTTGTGGCGTTCGTAGGCGGCGATCCATTCGTCAGGGTTGCCAAATATCCGGTTGATGGCCGGATATTCATGGTAGACGCGGCTCAGGGCACGACGCGAGTTGCCGCGGAAGTCGATTATGGTGTCGTCGAGATCCACCCACACGATCTTGATTCTCGAGGTGTCGATGATCGCTTTCATGCTTCTTCGGTATTGGGTTCGCGTTCTTCGATGCGCCGGAGCAGGCGTACTGCCTGAAGCGTCACCGGCAGAATGATTATTTCATAGAGTGTCTTGAGCAGAGCCTGGGTGACGATGAGCGATATGATCACTCCGGCGGGAAGCTCTCCGGCAAAGGCTATCGGGAAGAATATCAGAGAGTCGGCTCCTTCGCCGAAAATGGTCGACACGATGGCGCGCAGGGAGAATTTGCTTCCGTCGGGGTGGGCGAGCCGCATGCGGTGCATCACGTAGGCGTTGACCATCGAGCCGGCCAGAAAGGCTATGAAACTCGCGGCGAAGATGCGCGGAACGGCGCCGAACATCGTGGTCATCGCTTCCTGGCCGTGCCATGAGTCGGTGCCGGGCAGCAGTATGCCGATCTGGAGCATGACCGAAACAAAAAGATTGGCAGCGAAGCCGAGCCATATCACCTGCCGGGCGCGACGCAGTCCGTAGACTTCCACCACACAGTCGGCGATGATGTACGACACCGGAAACACTACTACTCCGGCCGTGATGGTAAACGGGCCAAGAGGTACGGTCTTTATTTCCATTAGGTTGGCCGTGATGAGGCACACGCAGAACGTCACTGCAAGCAGCAGAAACGTCATTGAGATCTGTCGGTTGGGTTGATTCATTTTTCTTGTTTTTAACGAGGTAGCAAGCACTCGGAGTGAATTTCTTTAATGGCGCGAGGCCGTAAAGCGGGGGGCGCGTTACACCTGCGACACTATGTAGTCGGTCAGCAGCTTTATCGCCACGGTGTTGTGGCCTCCCTGCGGTATGATTATGTCGGCAAAGCGCTTGGAGGGTTCGATATATTGTTCGTGCATCGGCTTGAGCACGTCCTGATAGCGGTCTATCACCATCTGGGGAGTGCGGCCGCGCGAGATGCAGTCGCGGGCTATGACGCGGATGAGCCGGTCGTCGGCATCGGCGTCGACAAACACCTTGATGTCGAGCATGTCGCGCAGGCGGGGTTGCGACAGTACAAGAATACCTTCGACTATCACCACACTGCGCGGCTCCACCTTGACGGTTGCAGCCTGGCGCGTGCATGTCAGATAGCTGTAGGTGGGCATCTCCACCGTCTGGCCTTCGCGCAGCTGGTCGAGCTGCTGCTCGAGAAGAGTCCATTCGATCGACTGCGGTTCGTCGAAGTTCACTTTGCGGCGCTCTTCGATGGGCAGGTGGCTCAGGTCGCGGTAATAGTTGTCCTGCGGCAACAGTGCCACTGCTCCCTCGGGTAGACTCGCCACGATGCGGCTGACGACGGTTGACTTTCCGGAGCCCGTCCCTCCGGCTATGCCGATTACAATCATAGTGCAAAGTTAAGCAATTTCACCCGAATTCTCACAGCGAATCTATCACCTTGTTGCCTAAATTTGTTATATGAGGATTTAATCCTTGAATCTTGAGGAAAATCTGCAAGAATTGCGGTTTAATTTCCGTAACGAGAGTTTGATTTCCTGACTCTGGAAATTTCAAGCAAAATGCTTTTATTCCTCCTAAATCCATTCGTATGTGGGCGAGTTTTCTTATCTTTGCGAGAGAAAAACCAATCAACAGATCTGACAGATGTTCACAATACTCGAAAAGGAACACTTCTCCGAAAATGTGGTGAAACTCATAGTCGAGGCGCCGCAGATAGCCCGGTCGCGCCGTCCCGGACATTTCGTGATAGTGCGTTGCGGTGAGGGAGGCGAGCGAATCCCGCTGACCATAGCCGACGCCGACCCTGCGCGCGGCACGATAATGCTTGTAGTCCAGCAGGTGGGAGTGTCCACCCGCAGGATCTGTGCGCTGGAGCCGGGCGATGCGCTGACCGATGTGGTTGGGCCGCTCGGACAGGCCACGCACATCGACCGCGTCGGCACCGTGGTGTGCTGCGGAGGTGGTGTGGGAGTCGCGCCGCTTCTGCCTATCATCAAGGCGATGAAGCAGGCCGGCAACAGGGTAGTGACCGTTCTGGCCGCCCGCACCCGCGATCTCGTGATTCTCGAGGATCAGGTGGCTCCGTGGAGCGATGAGGTGATAGTCATGACCGACGACGGCTCTTACGGACGCAAGGGGTTGGTGACTGACGGCGTGGAAGACGTCATCAGGCGCGAGAAGGTCGATCAGGTGGTCACTATCGGGCCGGCTGTGATGATGAAGTTTGTGGCGAAGCTTACGGAGCGCTACGGAGTGCCGACGATCTGCTCGCTCAATACCATTATGGTTGATGGCACTGGCATGTGCGGAGCCTGCAGGGTGACTGTCGGCGGACGCACACGCTTCGTGTGTGTCGACGGACCGGAATTCGATGCCCATCAGGTGGATTTCGATGAAATGCTGATGAGATTGCGGTCATATAACTGATTCATGGATACTTTGAAACAGACTCGGATGACAACAGATAAGGATAATGCCCGCGATGCGGCATGGAGAGTGGAGTTGCGTGGCGCCATGAGCGCCAAGGATCGCGCGGCGATCGAACGAGTGAAGATGCCGGAGCTTGATCCTGCAGCCCGTGTAGCTTCCAGATCGGCTGAGGTAAACTTGGGAATCTCGGAAGAACAGGCGGTGGTCGAGGCTTCGAGATGTATGGATTGCCCTGATCCGCAGTGCGTCACCGGGTGTCCGGTGGGCATCGACATTCCCGGATTTATCAAAAATATACAGCGCGGAGAGTTTGCCGAGGCAGCCTCAGTGCTGCGCCTGACAAGCGCGCTTCCGGCCGTGTGCGGCCGTGTGTGTCCGCAGGAAAAGCAGTGTGAGAGCCGATGCATATATCACCGTATGAAGCGCCAGCCTGTGGCGATAGGCTATCTGGAGCGTTTTGCCGCCGACAGGGCGCGTGAGGAGGCTCGTCGGAATCCGGCGCCGCCGAGGCGTCCGGCTCCGGGTGCTGTCAAGGTGGCTGTGGCCGGAAGCGGACCGGCCGGTCTGTCGTTTGCCGGCGATATGGCCGCCCGTGGCTTTGATGTGACTGTCTTTGAGGCTCTCCACGAGATCGGTGGCGTGCTCAAATATGGCATCCCTGAGTTCCGCCTGCCCAATGCCGTGGTCGACGACGAGATACGCGCGCTTGAGGCGGCCGGAGTGACTTTCGTGAAGAACTGCATCGTGTCGCGCACTGTTACGGTCGACGATCTGCGCAGCCAGGGATTCCGGGGGCTGTTCGTGGCTTCCGGTGCCGGTCTGCCCAGATTCATGGGCATTCCGGGAGAGAATCTTATCGGCGTAATGAGCAGCAACGAGTATCTTACCCGTGTCAATCTGATGGGTGCCGGACTCGACGGATATGATACGCCCGTGCTCGCCGGACGCACCGCAGCCATAGTCGGCGGCGGCAATACGGCCATGGACTCGGTGCGCACGGCGCGCCGTATGGGAGCCGAACGCGCCATCATCGTCTACCGGCGCAGCGAGGCCGAGATGCCGGCGCGTCTGGAAGAGGTGCATCATGCCAAGGAGGAAGGAGTCGAGTTTATGACGCTCTACAACCCGGTGGAATATCTTGGCGATGAGAACGGCCATGTCAGAGCCATGCGTGTGCAGCGCATGGAGCTGGGCGAGCCTGATGCCTCGGGCCGTCGTTCGCCGGTGGCTGTCGAGGGCGACATCCGTGAGATACCGGTGGATATGGTCATTGTGAGCGTTGGCGTTTCTCCCAATCCGCTGATCCCCTCGTCGGTCGAAGGACTGGCAGTCAGCCGCCGAGGCACGATCGAAGTGGACGAGGCGTCGATGGAATCATCCGTCAAGGGACTCTTTGCCGGAGGCGACATTGTTCGCGGCGGTGCTACTGTCATTCTGGCTATGGGCGACGGCCGTCGGGCTGCAGCCGGCATGGCCGCGGCTCTTTCCGAGGCGTAAATGGCGTGTTGACCGGAAGTTCCGGATAATAATAGCGAATTACAACAACGAAGAATGTATTATATCTCGAAAAAGATAGAAGTGTCGGGATCACACCGGCTGGAACTCTCTTACGAAAGCAAGTGCGGCAATGTTCACGGCCATAACTGGATCGTGACAGTGTTCTGCCGGGCTGAAAAGCTCAATGCCGACGGCATGGTATGCGATTTCACACGCATCAAGGAGGATATCATGGGGCGGCTTGACCACCGTCATCTCAACGATGTGCTTCCGTTCAATCCCACGGCTGAAAACATAGCCCGGTGGATTACCGAGCAGATACCTGAATGCTATAAGGCCATCGTGCAGGAGAGTGAAGGCAATGTGGCCGCATATGTGCGTGACGACTGTGGCGACTGTGTGCTATGACCTATAAGATCAACGAAGTATTCTATTCGCTTCAGGGTGAGGGATTCTATACCGGCACTCCGGCCGTGTTCCTTAGGTTAGCGGGCTGCAATCTTAAATGTCCGTTCTGCGACACCGATCATCACGACGGTCTGGAGATGGAGGTCGACGAAATTCTGCGCCTGATATCGTCATATCCTTCGCGCCACCTTGTGATCACCGGCGGCGAGCCGGCTATGCATCTTGACGCAGCGCTGGTCGACCGTCTGCACGATGGCGGGTGGTACGTGCAGGTAGAAACAAACGGCACCTTGCCTTTGCCCGGCAATGTCGACTGGGTGACCTGTTCGCCCAAGACCGACCGGATCCTATGTGGCCGTGTCGACGAGATAAAACTGCTTTATATGGCCGACGGTCGCGACGGCGAACGCATGGAACGTTTCGGCGCAATGCCGGCGCGGTGTTATTCATTGCAGCCATGCGACAGTTCGGCTGAAAATCCGCATGAAGAGAGCGGGGCGGTGGAGCGTCGCAATCGCCTCGTTCTCGAAGAGTGCATAGCTTGTCTGAAAGCCAATCCGCAGTGGCGTCTTTCGCTCCAGACTCACAAGATGTTGAATATCAGATGACCATAGCGCTGATGGTTCCTTTCTCCCACCAGCGGTGTTAAGAGTGAGGTCGTGCGGTTTGATGTTTGCTGCTTCTTAAAAGATTGTCAATCAGTGTGTTTGTCGCGCTTGTCTGGCACCGTCAGGCGTTTAACCGGCATCACCCGTTGCACTCCGTAGGGTGAGTTTTTCTCGCGGTGGCTTGCTCACTTGTCAAAGACGTGGTAACTTTGCAGCCATAAAAACAATTCGAACAATAATGAGTCCGATTGATTACACACTCAACGAAGCCATCAAGGAGGCACAGCGTTGTCTGCACTGCAAGGTGCCCGGCTGCAAGAAAGGCTGTCCGATCAGCAATGACATTCCCGAATGGATCGCTCAGCTTGCCAAAGGAAATTTCGGCAATGCAATGACCATAATAAACGCCCGCAGCAATCTTCCTGCTGTATGTGGCAGAGTTTGCGGACACGAACGCCAGTGCGAAGGCAATTGTGTGCTCGGAAAGAAAGGCGAAGCCATTCACATCGGAAAGCTTGAGCGTTTTCTGGCCGACTTCGACAGCGAAGCCGGATGGAGTCACGAATATATTCCGGAGAAATCCCGCGGACGCGTGGCTGTGATAGGATCCGGTCCGGCCGGACTGACCATCGCGGGCGACCTGTCGCGACAGGGATTTGCCGTCGAGATTTTCGAGATGGAGGCCGAACCGGGCGGAATGCTGAAATTCGGTATCCCCGAATATCGTCTTCCCAAGGAGGTAGTCAGCCGTGAAATCAGCAAGATCGAAAAACTCGGCGTGAAAATACACCTCAACGCCACCGCCGGAAAAGATTTCACCATCGACGATCTTTTTGCCGATGGATTCGACGCCGTGTTTATCGGCACCGGCACCGGAGTGCCAAAGCGGCTTGACATCCCCGGCATCGAACATCCCGGAGTGAGGCAGGCCATCCGCTTTCTGCGTCGCGTCAGCCTGTACGAGAGCGGCTACATGTCGCGCGACGAAGTGGTGGTGGGCGACGGCGACCGCGTGGCGATCATCGGCTGCGGCAACACCGCTATGGACGCCGCGCGCACGGCATTGCGGATGGGCGCCAAAGAGGTGACAGTGATCTATCATCGCAATATCGACACAATGTCGGCGCTGCGTGCCGAATACGACGATGCAGTGGAAGAAGGTGTGGGATTTCTGTGGAACACCACCGTGGTGGCCGTCAAGGGCGGCGAAGGCCGTCGCTTGCAGTCCATCACCATCAAAAGCGGCGATGAATGCTCCGAACTGCCTGTCGACCGACTTATACTCGCGATCGGATCGGTGCCCGCATCGCGCATCATATCTACCACCGAAGGAATAGAAGTGAACGAGCGCGGCTACGTGCTCACCCGCGACACTCCTTACGGCATGACCACACGCAAAGGCGTCTTTGCCGGAGGCGATGTCACCGACCGTCCCGCGACTGTGGTCCACGCTATGCAGGATGCCAAAAACGTAGCCGAAGGCATAGCCCGGTATATCGATGCAGTGAAGCTGATGGAAACGATCGAGTGATCTCCCGGAGCTGTCGTTTAGTCGAATAGGCCGTGGTTGCTGTCGCGTGGAATTGGCGTCAGGAGCGGGGCTGGATTCTCTCTTTGATCCTCATTTTCCGCCTCGATTAATCGATATTGCGGACTAATCGATATCGATATTGGCCGACATACGCAATGTTTTTTCAAAAAACATTGCGTATGTCAAAAAAAAGATATAACTTTGCACCGCAAAACCGCAGAAGGAAAGATGCCGGAGTGGTCGATCGGGACGGTCTCGAAAACCGTTGTACCCTTACGGGTACCCAGGGTTCGAATC
>JAIDKJ010000337.1 GCA_029051835.1 Paramuribaculum sp.
ATTGTAGTTGTGCTGCATCGCATAGACGATGCAGTCATCAACTGTCCAGTAGCCGGCATCGTCGGCTGTCACCGACAGCGTCCCCGACACTAGCGTCATTACCACATAGAGCCGTTTGATACGCATGGAGAATCGATCTAAATATCTCTCAAAAAACCAGTTTATATCATTGAATTCAACTGTAACCCATGTTTACTTCACATGACATCCATTCACCTGCTTACCACCTCGGATATTATCGCGCCGTCAAAGAGATTTATCACACGGTGGGCATAGGAAGCATCACGGTCAGAGTGGGTCACCATCATTATTGTAGTGCCTGACTCATTGAGCCGCGACAACAGTTCCATCACCTCCTGTCCGTTTCGCGAGTCAAGATTACCGGTAGGTTCGTCGGCCAGAATCAGTTTGGGCGTGGTAACCAGAGCACGGGCCACCGCCACACGCTGCTGCTGGCCGCCTGAAAGCTGCATCGGCAGATGCTTGCAACGATGGGATATGCCGACCTGCTCCAGGATGGCACCGACACGCTTGCGCCGCTCCGCCGGAGAAAAGCCCATATATACCAGCGGAAGCTCCACATTCTGCTCTACGGTGAGTTCGTCGATAAGATTGAAGTTCTGAAACACAAAGCCTATGCATCCTTTGCGAAACCGCGCCCTGCCACTTTCGCTCAATCCCGATACCTCTCGGCCGAACAGTCTATAGCTGCCCGAAGTAGGATTGTCAAGCAATCCTATGATATTAAGCAGTGTCGACTTGCCACACCCCGACGGCCCCATGACAGCAAGAAATTCTCCGGCCTCAACCGACAGATCGATATCGGTCAAAGCACGGGTTTCCACCTCGTCGGTACGAAACAACTTACACAGTTTTTCGGTCTTTATCATAAGTAAACAGTTTTTGTCGACAATATATGCCGTATTATGTGTCGTTTTTCATAAACCGCTGTTATATTCATATTTACGTCGAGCAGCAGACTACAAAGTGTCAAATAACTTGACACCCCGCCAGACGCTCCCCGCGAATGCCCGGACAACGCCAGTTGGCCGACTCGAAAAAAAGTGATACTTTTGAAGCCGTATGAAATTCCGACGCAATACTATCGTTATAGCCGACGACAACCGCTCGGTGCTGACGGCGGTAAGCCTTTTGCTACGGCCGTTTTTCAAGAATGTGATAACTCTCACTTCGCCTGTTCATCTGCTTGCCACAGTCAAAGCCGAGCACCCTGACTGTGTGTTGCTCGACATGAACTTCCGATCGTCAGTCAACAATGGCAACGAGGGACTCTACTGGCTTGGACCTGTATCTTATAAACATATGACGCTGCCGACGAGATAAC
>JAIDKJ010000338.1 GCA_029051835.1 Paramuribaculum sp.
GGCTATGAGGTCGCGTATCGAAATGAGCTTCCTGCCCCACTCGTCGGCTCTTTCACGAAGCTGCGGCAGGCGTGCCATGGTTCCGTCGGGGTTGAGTATCTCTATGAGAGTGGCGGCCGGCTGCAGTCCGGCGAGCCGGGCGAGGTCTATGGCGGCTTCGGTATGTCCGGGGCGGCGGAGCACACCCTCTTCCTGTGCGTAGAGCGGGTGTACGTGTCCGGGGCGTCCGAAATCCTCAGGCTTGGCCTCCGGATCGGCCAGATGGCGCAGAGTGGCCGCGCGGTCGTGGGCCGACACTCCGGTGGTGCACCCTTCGAGCTTGTCGACGGTGATGGTGAACGGTGTGCCGAGCATCGAGGTGTTGTCGTCCACCTGATGCGGCAGATTCAGCTCGCGGCAGCGCGATATGGTCAGCGGTGCGCACAGTTCTCCGCGAGCATTGGTGACCATGAAGTTGACGCTCTCCGCGGTGGCTTTCTCGGCGGCCATGATGAGGTCGCCCTCGTTTTCGCGGTCCTCGTCGTCGACCACTATTACGAATTTTCCCTGACGGAAGTCCTCGATGGCTTCCTCTATTGTGTTGAGTCTGATTGTATCCATATGTCGGAGTTGGTATTTGTCTATATAGTTGTATTACGATTTGTCTTCGGTAATGGTTCTGTCGGGCTTCTCTCCTTTGAGAAGTTTCATCTCTTCGCGGCTCACTTTCTCGATAGTCGCTATTTCGCCGTCGAGATGCTTTATGGAGCGGCGTCCGGCGATATATAGCGGCAGTCCTATCGGGAACAGTATGATGGCGCTCCATGCCACCCATTTCATGCCTGTCGGATGATATATCCAAAGGCTGCGAAGCACCGGGAAGTCCATGAGCTTCATCACCACGAGCCTGTCGCGCGAATTGGCAAGATACTCCACAGCGCTCTCCAGCTCGGCCGACAGCGCCTTGAGATCATGTCGAGGCACTCCGCGGGTCCAGTAGGCCACATAACCGGTGCATCGTGCGAGGCTTTCGCGCAGCCTGCCGGCGTGTTGCGAAAGCGATTCGAGCATCGTCAGAGCCTCAGGCTGCGACACCTCCTCCATGATCACTTCTTTCATGCTGACCGAACGCACTTCGCCGCGGCCGAGCAGACGCCTGATGAAATTGACATACGCGTCGCGGTTAAACACCGCCGAGTCGTTGACCGCCTTGTAGGTGAAGAATATGCCGAGCGGCAGCAGCACTGCGGCGCTCAGCCACATGCCTTCCCACACCTCCAGACGTCCTTCGCGCGCCATTTTGTTGCCGGTGTTGGCGATTATGTAGTAGAATATGAATAGAAATACCGAAATGACAAGCGGCATACCCAGGCCTCCTTTGCGTATGATCGCTCCCAGCGGAGCGCCGATGAAGAAAAACACCAGGCAGGCAAACGACAGGGTGAACTTCTTCTGAAGCTCTATGCCGTGGCGTCTGATGGTCTTGCGCTTGTCGGCCATGGCATAGCCCTTGAACTCATAGTCCTGGCGCTGTCGCTTGGTCTTCTCCAGAGCGGTCTGCAGATAGCTCAGGGTATATGCCGAGGTAGAGCCTCTGAACACTGAGTCGACATTCAGCCTGCGGGCTGCTGCATGGCCTTGGCCCGTAGTGTCGTTACCTTTGGTGAGGGGCATAGACATAAGTCCGGCCGACTGTACGGCTCTGGCATATTCCGTCCCGATGCTGTCCACCTGCGCACGTACGGAGTCGATGGTTTCCTGCAGCTCGGTGATGTTTTTGCCTACATACTGGTTGCGCATGCCGTCCTCGTCCATGCGGTTGAAGTTGGCATCGAATTTCAGCAACACCTCTTTGTAGTCGAACGATTCGCGGCGATATGGCACGTTGGCGCTGCTCATACCGGCCTACTTAAGGTTTTCGAACGACTCTCCCTGCCACATCCTGAGCACCAGATGGGTCTTGTC
>JAIDKJ010000339.1 GCA_029051835.1 Paramuribaculum sp.
AGGTGGGACGCTCTACGCGCAACTTCCTGCATGGCCCGGCAATGACCGGCGAGGAACTCGACCAATGTCTGCGCCACGGCGCGGAGATCGTCGACATGGTAGCCGAAGAGGGCTGCAATGTGGTAAGTTTCGGCGAGATGGGCAGCGGCAACACATCGGCCTCGTCAATGTGGATGCACGCATTCGCAGGCACTCCGCTTCCGATGTGCGTCGGAGCCGGAGCCGGCCTTGACAAACCCGGAATAAACCACAAACTCGATGTGCTCACCCGCGCATGGGACAATTACAGCGGCGACGGCACCACGGCTGACCTCATGGCCTGGTTCGGCGGCTACGAGATGGCCATGGCCGCAGGGGGCATGCTGCGTGCGGCCGAGCGCGGCATGGTGATCATAGTCGACGGATTCATAATGACAAGCTGCATGCTTGCCGCGGCCAGACTATATCCGGAAGTGACCGAATATGCCGTCTACGGCCATCAGGGCGACGAATCGGGCCACAAGCTGGCTCTTCAGGCTCTCGGAGCCATGCCGCTGCTCCACCTCGATCTGCGGCTTGGCGAAGGCAGCGGAGCCGTATGCGCCTATCCGATACTCCAGTCGGCTGTGAGGATGATCAACGAAATGGACTCTTTTGCCGACGTCAACGTGACAAAATATTTCGACTGATGCAACGTCTTGCAGCGACACTCTCGTTTTTCACCCGGCTACCATTATGGAAATTCGTCAAGATAGATCCGCGCCATTATGAGCGGGTGGTGGAACTGTGGCCTGTGGCCGGATGGCTGACCGGCGGACTGAGCGCGCTGACACTATGGCTGGCATCGATGGCTTTCAGCGCGCCTGTAGCGGCGCTCCTCGCGCTTGCTGCCCGCACACTTTTCACAGGCGCACTGCACGAGGACGGTCTGGCCGACTTCGCCGACGGCATGGGCGGAGGATCGTCGCGCGAACGGATTCTCGCCATAATGAAGGATTCGCATATAGGCAGCTACGGCGTCATAACGCTTGCGCTCTACTACATGCTGGCTGCCTCCGCGATAGCCTCGATGCCTGCGGTCATAGCCTGCGCCGCAGTATTCGCAGCCGACGTATGGAGCAAATATTGCGCCGGAATGATAATCAACGCCATGCCATACGCACGGAAACGGGAAGAAGCAAAAAACCAGACGATATACACACGTATCCGTCCGGCCACGCTGATGGCGGGATTCGTCCTTTCGGCATGGCCGCTGGCACTTCTACCGTGGCCTTTAGTGCTTGCATCGCTTGCATCGGCCGCCGCCGCATCGCTCCTGATAGTATATATCCGCCACAAAATCGGAGGATATACAGGCGACTGCTGCGGAGCGGTTTTCATCATATCCGAACTCTGTTTTCTGCTTGCCGCGTCGGCTCTCTACCGAACCTTAGGCTAAAACGGCGCGTTATAACGTCGATCAACCCATTTTTTTTGAAAAGATGCAACGCCCTATAGCCAGTCAACTGACCGACCTCATCGGCAACACCCCACTGCTCCGCCTGAAGCGTTTTTCCGACGCCATGGGCATCAAAGCCGACATCATAGCCAAACTCGAATATTTCAATCCCGGAGGAAGCGTCAAAGACCGCGTGGCGCTAAGCATGATCAACGATGCGGAGCGATCCGGAGCGCTCAGGCGTGGCGGCGTGATCGTCGAACCGACCAGCGGCAACACCGGAGTAGGACTCGCCTGGATAGGCTCGATGAAAGGCTATAAAGTGATACTGACCATGCCAGACACCATGAGCAAGGAACGCCGCGGACTGCTGGCTGCCTACGGAGCGCAGATCGTGCTCACACCCGGCGCCGACGGCATGGCCGGCGCCATAGCCAAAGCCGAAGAGATAAGGCTGGCCACCCCGGGCGCCGTCATACTCGGACAATTCACCAATCCGGCCAATCCTGCCGCTCATGAATCCACAACCGGCCCGGAGATATGGGACGGCACCGACGGCAAAGTGGATATATTCATCTCCGGCGTAGGCACCGGCGGCACAATCACCGGCACAGGGCGCTATCTGAAAAGCCGCAACAGGAATGTGAAAATCGTGGCCGTAGAGCCGCGCGAATCGGCAGTACTGTCGGGAGAGAATCCCGGAGCGCACGGCATACAAGGGATCGGAGCCGGTTTTACTCCCGTCATCTA
>JAIDKJ010000340.1 GCA_029051835.1 Paramuribaculum sp.
TCGTTCGTCGGGGTGATATACCCGTGCGAATTGCCTGACTATGCTGATAGTCATCGGACGGGGATCGGAGTCCGGCGATTGAGTCCTGTCGTTGGCCGATGACGGCTTTTCGACGGGGAGGCTGGTGTTGGTTTTATATTTCATGAGTCGTTTATCTAACGTCGGCTGTGGCATGTTTATTTTACTGCTCGGCTATTTTTGATTAATTTTGTAGCGAAATATCATTCGCAATGGAACGATCACTCTTACATGATGCCTGGGATCGCGAACATCTCTGGCATCCCTACACTTCGACGATAGATCCGCTGCCCACCTACAAGGTGGCGTCGGCCGATGGCGTCAGGATACGTCTGGCCGACGGACGCGAGTTAATCGACGGCATGTCGTCGTGGTGGTGTGTAATCCATGGATACAACAACGAGCGCATCAATGCAGCCGCAGTCAGCCAGCTGCAGCGCATGAGCCACGTGATGTTCGGCGGTTTTACCCACGAACCGGCCATAGAGCTCGGCAAGGCTCTGCTGGAGGTGGCTCCGCCGGGCATGCACAATCTGTTTTATGCCGATTCGGGTTCGGTGGCGGTGGAGGTGGCCATGAAGATTGCCGTGCAGGCATCGGTGGCAAAGAGCGGTTCGCACCGGCGCACGAATTTTGTGACTATCCGCAGCGGTTATCATGGCGATACATGGAATGCCATGTCGGTGTGTGATCCGGTGACGGGAATGCACGGCGCCTTCGGTCCGTCGCTCCCGATCCGTTATTTTGTGGAGTCGCCTTCGGTAAAATATGGCGAGGAGTGGCGTCCGGAAGCCATGACCCAGCTCGAACAGACTCTGCGCGAACATGCCGACGAGATTGCGGCGCTGATTCTTGAGCCGGTGGTTCAGGGCGCCGGAGGTATGCGGTTTTATCATCCGCAATATCTCGTGGAGGCGCGCCGTCTGTGCGATAAATACGGCATATATCTGATATTCGACGAAATAGCTACGGGTTTCTGGCGCACGGGACGTTTCTTTGCGTGGGAACATGCCGGTGTGGAGCCTGATATAATGTGCGTAGGCAAGGGGCTGACAGCCGGTTATCTGACGATGAGCGCCGTCATGACCACCCGCGAGGTGGCCGACACGCTGTCGGGCGGCGAGGCCGGAGTGCTGATGCACGGCCCGACGTTCATGGCCAATCCGCTTGCATGTGCCATAGCCATAGAGTCGCTGCGGATGCTCCGCGAGCAGGATATGGCACGGCGTCTTGCCGACATGGAGGAGAGTCTGCGCTCGATGCTCGCTCCTGCCCGTGAGATCGACGACGTGGCCGATGTGAGGGTGCTCGGTTCGATCGGCGTGGTGGAGATGAAAGATCCTGTCGACGTCGGACGGTTTCAGGTGCAGTGTGTGGAGCGCGGCATATGGGTGCGTCCGTTCGGGCGCAACGTGTACGTGATGCCGCCGTACGTGATCAGCGATGAGGATCTGTCCACACTGACCGGCCGCATGATAGACATACTGAAAGAACCGCGCCAATGGAAAGCATAGAGGAGAGCCTCGGGCGACTGGCCCGCAACGGTAATCTGCGGGTAATACCGCCGGATTCGAGCGACGACGGACTGGTCGATTTCACTTCGAACGATTATCTCGGACTGGCAGCCGACCGCGGGCTTCAGGATGAGTTTTTCAGGCATTTGTCGGGTCGCAGGCCGTCGCTCACGGCGTCGGCATCGCGGCTCCTGGCCTCCGATCAGGCGTCGTTCGGCCGTCTGGAGGAAACCCTCGGACGGATGTATGGCCGCAAGGCGCTGCTGTTCAATAGCGGGTATCATGCCAATACCGGACTTATATCGTCGCTGGCTCCGGCCGGCACTCTGATTGTGGCCGATAAGCTCGTGCATGCGAGCATCATCGACGGATACCGGCTTTCGGGGGCTGATCTGGCCCGTTTCCGCCACAATGACATGGGGCATCTCGAATCCATAATACGCAGCAAGTCGGGACAGTATGACCGCATTCTGGTGGTGACGGAAAGCGTTTTCTCGATGGATGGCGACAGTCCGGATCTGAATGCGCTGGTCGATATCCGGCGCCGGTATGACGGAGTGATGCTGTATGTCGACGAGGCTCACGGATTCGCAGTGAGCGGTCCCGACGGCCTCGGACTGACGATGGCTCTTGAGCATAGCGATGAGATAGATGTGATCGTAGGCACCTTCGGCAAGGCCGCCGCTTCGGTGGGCGCGTTTGCGGTGATGGACGAGAGTGTGCGCAGCTATGTGGTCAACAATGCGCGCAGTTTCATATTTTCGACCGCGTTGCCTCCGCTCAATACGGAGTGGACGCGCTTTGTCGTGGAGCGTCTGCCACAGATGGAGGACCGCCGCAGGCATCTGCGTTTGCTGGCGGCGCGGCTTCACGACGGACTGTGCGGTCTGTTGCCATCCGACACACGCTTCATGCCTCCGGAGAGCCATATACAGTATGTGGTGACCGGAAGCTCCGAGCGCGCGGTGGCATTGTCGGCCGCTCTCCGTCGCCGCGGACAGAAAGTGCTGCCGATCCGCACTCCGACCGTGCCTGCCGGCACGGAACGTCTGCGCATAAGCCTCAGCGCGGCCATGACCGAGGCCGATATCGACGGACTGTTAGATTCGCTGCGCCATGAGGTATGAACTTATACAGACCGGGGCTGCCCGGCTGATGATTGTCTTCGCCGGATGGTCGACACGTCCGTCGCTCTATCGCGGCTATATCCGCCGTGGATTTGACATGATGGTGGTGTATGACTACAGCGATCATGATTTTCCCGAGGTGCCATGTCTGAAGGATTACAGGGAGATATGCGTCGTGGCGTGGTCGTTTGGCGTAGCGGTGGCTCATCGCTGGCTTCTGAGCGCCTCCGACCTTCCGGTCACCCGCACTCTGGCTGTCAACGGCACTCCGTGGCCGGTGGATGACCGCAGGGGTATACCCTCACGGGTGTTCGCACTTACGCTCCGCACACTTTCCGACCGGTCGGTGGTGGAGTTCCGCAAGCGCATGCTGGCTGTATCGGAGCCTGAGCCGGAATTTGAGCATGTGGCGGCAGAGCATCTGCGCGACGAACTTGAATCGATAGCCGCTATGGCGGCCGCCGATCCGGCACATGAGGATGAGATACGTGTGTGGGACAAGGTGATTGTAGCAAAGTCGGACCGTATAATTCCATTCGCAAGCCAGATGGAGGCATGGCGCGGACATCATGACCTGACGGTGACCGACCGGCCGCATTTTCCCGACTGGGAGCAGGTAATGGCCATGGCGTCGGTCGACAAGGATTCGGTGGAGCGAAACTTCTCGCATGGCGCGCCGACTTACGACGGGGCGGCAACGGTGCAGCGAGCTATGGCCGCACGTCTGTCGGATATGTGGCGCGATGTAGCCGCAGGGAGCAGTGTGGCCGATGTGGTGGAGATCGGTCCGGGCACAGGACTGTTTACCCGCGAATATCTCGGCTGGCTCCGCGGCGCGCGCATCGAATTCTGGGATCTGGCGGCGATAGGTGAGGATCTGCCCGGCAAGAAAAGGATATGCGACGCCGAGCTTGCCATACGCGGCATGGCCGATGATTCGGCCGACGCTATCGTGGCTTCGGCTTCGGTGCAGTGGTTCAACTCGCTCCGGCGGTTTCTCGCCGAGTGCGGACGGGTGTTGCGTCCGGGAGGCCGGGTGGTGATCTCCACATTCGGACGATCGACTTTCAGCGAGCTAAGCGGGATAGTCACTCCCGCCGCCACGTATCTTGACGTAGACGGGCTGGCTTCGCTCGCTCCCGGTTCGATGGAGCTGACGGCTTCGGCCGACGGCAGCCCTACAACAGTCGGCTTTGCATCGGCATCGGATCTGCTGCGCCACATGAGCCGGACCGGCGTGAACACTTCATCGCCGTCGGCGGGCAATATCGCTGCCGCAAGAAGCATCGTGAGGCAGCGTATCACCCGGCTGACATATCACCCGGTCTACGCCATTTTCACGAAAAAAACACTGGGGTAACCGGAAAAACATAGTAAAAAGCGACAAATTATGTCGGTGGATGTGGGCGTAAAGCAGTAACTTTGCGTAAATTCGTTGTGTCCGGATTGTAGCCGGGTCAATTTTACAGAAATATCATGATGAGAAAACATTGTGCGGCAGCCGTGGCCATGATCGCGGCGATCTTTTCAGGATGCTTCAGCGCATCGGCGGCTGACGACCGTGAAGGTCAGCCTATAGTGTACAACAGCACTCGCTCGGCTGTGGAGCGTATCATGAAGCGTGCGGTGCCGAGGCTGCAGTATGATGCCTCCATGCCTGCCGACAGCCTCGGCGCATGGCGCGAAGCCATGTCGGAGGCCATGAGCCGGCTGATGCGTCATCCCGATGCACCGGCGGCGGCTCCACGCAAGATGGCCGAGGCGCGACGCGACGGCTATGTGATCGAGCGATGGGAGTCGTTTCCTCTCGACGAGAATCCGGTGGCCTACTTCGTGATGCGCCCCGATCGCGCCGATGCCAGCCGTGCGGCTGTCCTGTGCATTCCCGGATCGGGTCAGACCAAGGAGCTTCTGGCAGGGGAGCGGCAGGGAAATTTCATGCTTGAGGGGAAGCCTGACTCAATCGTGAGGCGCGCGGCTATGGGACTGCATTTCGTGAAGCGCGGGCTGACCGCTGTGGTGGTCGACAATCCGTGTTTCGGCGAGCAGTCGGACGAAGGGGTTTATGACGATATCACCCCATCGCGTTTTCTGCTCGAAACCGGCTGGAGCTATCTCGGACTGGCATCGTGGTATGACAAGGTGGTGCTCGACTGGATGAAAACACAGCCCGACATAGATAAAAACCGAATAATCGTGAGCGGCTTTTCGCTCGGAACGGAGCCTATGATGGCGCTCGGTCTGCTTGATGATTCGATATATGCGTTTGTCTACAACGACTTCCTGTGCCGCACACGCGAAAGGGCTTTGGTGCTCAACGCCCGTGACAAGAAGGGTCAGAGGGGTTATCCCAACTCCATACGCCATCTGATACCCTGTTTTCTGACGGAGTTTGATTTTCCGGATATCGTGGCGGCTTTGTCGCCGCGTCCGGTGATATGCACCGAGGGTGGCCTTGACCGTGATTTCAGGCTGATAGAGGATGCCTACATGAAGGCCGGTGCGCCTGAAGCTTTTGAATGGCATCATTACGCTAAGTTTGCCGATCAGGCTTCGCGTACAGACTATGACGCTTTGCCCGAGGGTCTGTCGCGCGACGAATTCTACCGTATGGTGAATGTCGACGGGCCTAACCATTACTTCAAGATGGAGTGGGTGGGGCCGTGGCTCGACAGGTTGCTGCGGTCGATGGCGGCAGAATGACGTCGGCATGTGAAAATCAAGGCGGTGTGTCATGGCTCCTGTGGGGGAGGTCACGGCACACCGCCTTGATTTATGGCTTGATGAATGGATCGCCTGCTGATTCCGATACTTTGGTTTCGGTACGGATCAGTACCATGTGACGCCATTGCGCAGCGATGAACGCTTGTCGTATTTCACATCCTGCAGCAGCGAGGAGTTGACCGAGATGTGGAAATTGTAAGATTTGTATGGTCCGACAGGGACAAAGCTTGCGCGCATGCTGAAACAGTGGAGATCGCGTGTGATATTGCAGTTCATGTATGCGATCTTGTGGGTTTCGAAGTTGTATGACGCGCTGAACGAGAAATTCCAGTTGGCCGTCGGTCGTATATTGCCCGAGAAGCTGAGGTTCTGTGTGATCTTGCCGTCATAGTCCATCTTGCGTTTGTTGAACTTGCCGTAGGCATATCCTATCGAGTAGTTGAACGACAGGTTCCATGGCACATCCCACTTCATATATCCGTCGGACGACAGGTTGATGTCGTTGTCGATATTGCCGCGCGGATCGCGGTCGGCGTTAGGTGCGTTCGACATCGGGTCGTCGCTGTCGTCGCTGTTATTGTTGCGCTTGTTTTTATCGTTTTTGTCCTTATCCTTGTCGCGTTTGCGCTTGAAGGTGGTGTTGTTGAGCGTATAGGAGAACGATGTGCCTGTGCTCGACAGTTTGGCCAGTCCTTTTCCTGCCTGAAGACGCGTGCGGTTGACTCTCACCGGATTGCCTGACTGGTTGAGCTGATAGGTGTAGACGTCCCATGTGGCCGACAGATTGAGGTTGAAGTTTTTCATCAGCTTGATCAGGAGCGATGTGTTGATATTGCTCCATCGCAGCGAGTCGGCGGCGAAGTTGTAGCTCTGGCTTACGGAGAAATTCTCGATAAGCGACACTTTGCGTTCGCCAATCGAATCATTTTCGTCCTTTATCTTCATCTCCAGATTGTTGGCAAGCGAAAAGCTGACTGTGCCGGATCGTCCCACGCCGGGCACTCCGAAGAGTGCGTTGGGGTATTTGGAGTATTGCCGCGTCTGCATGACTCCCTGCGCGTCGGGATACTGATATGTGC
>JAIDKJ010000034.1:0-8685 GCA_029051835.1 Paramuribaculum sp.
CGCCTGCACTGTGCATACCGGGGACTATCAGCGCGAAGTCGCAAAAGGCCGCTCTGTCGGATAAAGTCAACAACCGGGAGCAGCCCAACGTGATAATAATCCTCGCCGACGACCTCGGCTACGGCGACCTCGAATGCTACGGAGCGCGTAACGTAGCCACACCCAACGTGAACCGTCTGGCCAAGCAGGGTATAAAATTCACCAACACCCACGCGGTGGCCGCCACGAGCACACCGTCGAGATATTCGCTCCTCACGGGCGAATACGCATGGCGACGTCCCGGCACCGACGTGGCTCCGGGCAACGCCGGAATGATCATCCGTCCGGAGATGTACACGATGGCCGACATGTTCCGCAACTCCGGCTACCGCACCGCGGCCATAGGCAAGTGGCATCTGGGACTGGGCGACAAGACCGGCGAGCAGGACTGGAACGCTCCGCTCCCTTCCGGACTGGCCGACATAGGCTTTGACTACCACTATATCATGGCCGCCACGGCCGACCGCGTGCCGTGCGTCTTCATCGAGCAGGGCAAGGTGGCCAACTACGATCCGGAGCATCCGATACGCGTGGACTACCGCAAGAATCTGCCCGGCGAGCCTACCGGCAGGGACAATCCCGAACTGCTCTACAACATGCGCTCGTCGCACGGCCACGATATGGCCATAGTCAACGGCATAGGGCGCATCGGCTACATGTCGGGCGGAGGCAAGGCGCTGTGGAAGGACGAGAACATAGCCGACTCCATCACCGCCCACGCCATCGACTTCATACGCAGCAATGCCGACGAACCGTTCTTCATGTATTTCTGCACCAACGACGTCCACGTGCCCCGTTTCCCCCACGAGCGGTTCAGAGGCAAGAACCCGATGGGAGTCAGAGGCGACGCGATAGCTCAGTTTGACTGGTCGGTAGGCCAGATCATGAGCGCGCTCGATCAGCTCGGCATAGCCGACAACACGCTGGTGATACTCACAAGCGACAACGGCCCGGTGCTTGACGACGGCTACGACGATCAGGCCGAGGAACTGCTCAACGGTCACAGCCCCACAGGTCCGTACCGCGGCAACAAGTACAGCGCCTTCGAGGGCGGCACGATGGTGCCGGCGATCGTAAGATGGCCTAAGGGCGTTGCCGGCGGAAAGGAATCGGACGTGCTGATGTCGCACATCGACTGGATGGCCTCGCTCGGCTCGCTGATCGGCGCACGACTCCCCGAGGGCGCCGCCCCCGACAGCCGTCAGCGTCTGGGCAACCTGCTCGGCACTGACAGCACCGACGCCCCGTGGGTGGTGGAGCTGGCCTCCAACCACACCCTTGGCGTGAGAACCAAAGAGTGGAAGTATATAGAGCCTAACGACGGGCCCGCCATGATACAGTGGGGTCCGAAGATCGAAACGGGCAACAACCCGATGCCGCAGCTCTACGACATGTCGGCGTCGAAGGGCGAAACCGACAATGTGGCTCTGAGCCACCCCCAAGTGGTGTTTGAGATGCAGAACATACTCCGTCGCGTACGTGCCAAAGCCGCCACGAAGCTGCCATAAAGGCCGACGTGAAAATCGCATAAAGCAACAGGCGCTGCGACAGGGCATTCCGTCGCAGCGCCTTATTTCATACAGCTACCGTCACTTCAAGATGACCAGCACAGGATTGGGTTCCTCCTCGCTGTCAATGATGGCCTGCAGGGCGGAGGGCACGGCAGCGTCGGGATGCTTTTCGATCCATTTGAGAATATCCTCCTGCGTGAGGATGCCTATGAGGCTTCCGTCGAAGGAGGCCGCCACGGGATAGAAGGGCATGAAGCCGGTCAGGTCGTCGACAAATCCGTCAGATGCACGAGTCATGCGGGTAGCGCCCGATTTCTTGTCGTAATAGCCGATGAAACCGTCATCGGACATAGCTTCGTCACCGCGCTTCACACCGAGGATTATCGCCGAGGGCGTTTCTGTCAGATCCGACAGCGTCCACTCGTCGGCGGCCATTTCGCGCACACCGTTGGCCGATCCCGGAAACGCTTTATCGCCCATAGCGATGACGGCCACAGGCTGAGGACGCGCGCCGGCCGACACCTCGTAGATCGTATCGGAGAAGGTGGCCATTGCATGGGTGGTGCCGTCGGCCACGCGCCACAGACGCGGATAGCCGGGCATATAAACCCTCGGAGCCGGCTCGAGCTTTATCGCATTGCCCCGCTGAAGGGTGTTGCGCATCATGGTGTTGTTGACAAACACAGATATTCCGCTCGTAAACTCCATCTGAGGGCCGGGAGTTTCAGGCACTACCACGACCGAATCAAGCATGACGCCCGACGCGCCTGCATAGACCACCGAAAGCATCGGCTTCGGCTTCATGAAATATTCATATACGGAATAAACGTAGACCGTGTCGTCGACAAACGCCGGCAGCATGTCCTCCATCGACTTGTCGGGAGTCACTCTGCCCATAAAGCGGCCGTCAAGCCCATATTTCACATATTTGCCACCATGACCTTTGAAAAGCACTGCATTTTCTTTTGGGGAGGCAATACACTTCACATTGGCGAACGCTTCGGGATCCTGACCGGAATGGCCTATTGTGTTGCAGAAGCTTCCGTCGGAGAGATCGAATGCCAGCACCGAGGCTTCAGAAGCAGCCGAACCGGCCGTGTTGCTTACGACCACCTTGCCGGGGGCAAACGTCAGGCTGAACCGGCTGGCCACGAGCGAGCTGTCGGTCGTTTCAAGCGGAAGATATGTAATAGTCTTACCGAGATCGCTGGTTTTCAGCTCCGTTGGCGATCCGATCGCACCAGCTATGTCAATAAGCCCCGGCGCGGCGCTTTTTTCGCTTCCGCAGCCATAGGCGGCAAGAGCCAGCGCGGCAAAATAAGCTGTTCGACGAATCATACATTTCATAACTATATTCATTTTCAGGTTGTTTCATGGCGTAACGCTTGTTTCATGGTGTCAGACGCACACCGAGCGCATACGCAGCCGGCGCACCACGTAAGCAGCCACGGCAGTGAGCAGGTAGACCGCGGCCATCACAAGCACTATCAGCGCCGAGCAGGGCACGTCGACCACTGCGGCAAGCATCAGTCCGCCGGCGCTGCACAGCAGCGACACCGCGGCCGAAGCGAGCATCATCCGCGAGAACCGACGGCAGAACAGCTCCGCCGTCAGCTGCGGCAGGGCGAGCATCGACATGAGCAGCATGATGCCCACAAGACGGATGGTGAGGACAATACACACGGCGGTCAGTACCGTCATGACCGTAGAGATCATTCCCACAGGCAGACCTATGACAAAAGCGAAATCGCGGTCGAAGGCCACGGCGACAATACGGCGGTAGAAGAGTGCGAAGAAGAGCGCCAGCACAGCCGTGAATACCGCGAACGCCCACAGATCGGAGCGAGATATGGTCAGCACATTGCCGAACAGGAAACTGTTAAGCTCAGGCACGTAGCCGGGGGTAAGAAATACAAACAGTATGCCTACGGCCATGCCTATGGCCCAGATGACGGCTATGGCCGAGTCCTCGCGCACACGGCCTCTGACCGACATCAGTTCCACTCCGAGCGACGACGCCACGGCGAATAGCGCGGCCGTCAGCACCGGATTCCACCCCAGATAGTAGCCGAGGCCAAGGCCTCCGAAACAGGCGTGGGTCACTCCGCCGCTTATCGACACCATGCGCCGTGTGACGATATACGTGCCTATCATGGCCGAGGCGATGCTGATGATCGCAAGACCGATGAAAGCGTATTGGAAAAAAGTGTATTGAAACAGATCGTTCATGATGCTTTGACAGATTTTACCGACCCGCCGGCGGCAGCCTGACGCGCCTCGCCGACTATCATCAGCAGCTCCTCGCGCACCGGCGCGGGCAGACTGATGCCCCGGAGCTGTATGCTGCGCGCCCACGGAGCTATCTCGTCGGGACGGAGCGTCAGCATGACGTCGCGAAACTCCTCGACAGCCTCGTCGGAATATCCGTCGGGCGGAGTGCCGGCGTAGCGGTCGAGTTCCTCATCGTCGTAATATTCTATGACCGGCTTGACGGCCGTCAGCAGCGAATCTTTCTCGCAGGTCAGATGCAGACCACAGCACTCCCCCTCGCCGTCATCGCTATCGGACGCGGATGGTGCGTCACCGGCATCGGTCTGAACCTCGCCGCGCGCCATGCGGCGGTGCCGGACCTCAAGCAGGTAGCATACGACACCCACCGCCACCAGAGCACATAGCAATATAAGCGCAGGTATCATTCAGCAGGCTCCTCCGGAAGCTCCTCGACAGTAAATCCGGCCTCCCGGAGATTGTCCCAGAAACCGGGGTAGGACTTGGCTACGACTCCGGCATCGCGCACAACCGTGCCGGGAATGTAGATGGCCACCGGGGCGAAGGCCATAGCCATGCGATGGTCATCGTAGGTGTCGAACACGGGCACCTCCGTCACCGGACGCCGGGCCGATTCCCAGAAGATGCAGTCGTCGCCTTCGGTTTCCATGATCACTCCGACCTTGAGCAATTCGCGCCTGAGCGCCTCAATACGGTCGGTTTCCTTGATGCGCAGGGAGGCCACGCCGGTGAGCCGGAACGGCACTCCGAGCATGGCACAGCTCACGGCCACCGTCTGCACTATATCGGGCGTGTCGCTCATGTCGGCGACAAAACGGGGCGTCACGTCGGGCGAAGCCACCAGATCGGTGCCGCCGCTCTCACCCTCCGGCTCGGTTTCCACTCCGAGTCCGACAAACAGCGAGGCACAGCGCGAATCGCCCTGCAGGCTATGCGCCGCATCCGTAAGCCCGCGAAGCGTCAGCCATCCCGATGTCAGGGCTTCAATCTCATACCAGTAGGATGCCGCGCTCCAGTCGGCCTCCACCTCGAATCCGCCGGGCGTGCGGTAGGTGGCCGGCGCCACCTCTATGACCTCGGCCTGCCGGTCGATCACGGCCCCCCAGCGGCGCATCATGTCGAGAGTCATGGCCATGTAAGGCTCCGAAGCCGGCTCGCCGACAAGCGTCAGCCGCAGTCCGCGGCTCATAGTCGGCGCAATCATAAGCAGCGCCGATATGAACTGCGAGCTTATGGTGGAATCGATGCTGACACTGCCGCCGTCAAGACGCCTGCCGCGGATAAGCAGCGGCGGGAAACCCTCCTCGCCGACATAATCTACCGATGCTCCACAGCTGCGCAACGCCTCGACCAGAGGCGCCACCGGGCGGCGGCGCATCCGTTCGGATCCGTCGAGTCTGACGGTGCGTCCGGGCTGTGCGGCAAAATAGGCTGTGAGGAAACGCATCGCCGTGCCTGCGGCTCCTATATTGACATATTCAAGCGAAGGGTCGGCCAGAGCAGCGCGCATCGCATCGGTATCGTCGCAAGCAGCGACTTCAAACCCCGACGCATCGCCTCCGGCCAGCGCGTCGAGTATCAGCGCGCGGGCGCTGACGCTCTTCGAGAGAGGTAGCCTGACGTCGGCCTGCAGCAGCTCGTCGGGCGGAAAAATTCTTAAATTCATATCGGCAAAGTTAACCAAAATAGCTGTAAGAGCCAAGCAGTCATGCCATGTAGCATGTATGGTTAAAGTTTTTTCGCAGTATTTTGCAGATATTTTTTCAACGGCGTTAAACCTTTGCGCCGACCTATAGTCTATAAGTTCGGACAAACGAGATAAGCAACTCTTAAAAATTAGTTTTTATTATCATGCTTACCAGTAACCCATGCAAACTGCGGCGCTTTTTGCTTTCATTCTCAGTTGTGTAGCTCGCTACACGCCTTCGTCTTCAAACAAAAATCACTCGAACAAACCTCAAAAATCACTCGCAGCTAATTTTTGCGAGTTACTTAAAAAGATATATTTGATGATACATTTCTTCCACCGCTGCACAGCAGCGCTGATAGCACTGACCCTTGGAGCCGCGACGGCTCTGGCCTACGACATCAAAGGTAAAATAGTCGATCCCGACGGCGAACCGATGGTAGCAGCTACCGTAAAGCTGCTCACAGCCCGGGACTCAACATTCATCAAAGGCGTCAAGACCAACATAGACGGCGACTACAACCTCACCGGAGTGAAGAGCGGCAGCTATATAGTGGAGGCGATGTATATCGGTTACCGCACAACACACAAAGACACAAAGATCGGTTCAAAAAGTGTCACTCTGGAGCCAATCGTACTCGAGATGAGCGCGATTGAGCTCCAAGAAGTGACCGTCCTCGGTGTGGCAAGCGAAATCAAGGTGAAAGAGGATACGGTGGAATACAACGCCGGTTCATATAAGACCCAGCCCAACGCCGTGGTGGAGGATCTGCTCAAACGCCTGCCCGGCGTGGAGGTCGACTCCGAAGGCAAAATCACGGCCAACGGCAAGGAAGTGAAAAAGATACTGATCGAAGGCAAGGAATTCTTTGCCGACGATCCCAAGGTGGCATCGAAAAATCTGCCCGTAGAGATGATCGAAAAGCTTCAGGTGGTGGACCGCAAGAGCGATCTGGCGCGCCTGCCCGGCGTGGACGAGGGCGAGGATGAAACCGGGATCACGCTCACTGTAAAGAAAGGGATGCAGGAAGGCTATTTCGGCACCGCCGAGGCAGGCTACGGCACGCAGGGCCACTATCTCGGACAGTTTAACGTCAACCGTTTCTGGAACGGCAACCAGATGACCCTTTTGGGCAACTTCAACGACATCAACCAGCTCGGCTTCACCGACAGCAACGGCAACCGCTTCCGCCGGTTCGGCGGCAGTCAGGGTCTGACCACCTCCCAGGCTCTCGGCCTCAACTTCAATGTCGGCAACAAGGAGATATTCCGCGTGGGCGGCAACGTGATGTACAGCCACTCGGACCGCGACGTTCGCCGCAGTCAGGAACGCCAGTTTATCGAAGCCGACTCCACCTCGTTCGCATCGTCGGGCCGCAAAGCCCGCGACCGCGGCCACAATGTCAGCGCGGCATTCAGAATGGAGTGGAAGCCCGACTCGTTCAACACCCTTGAGTTCCGCCCGACGCTTTCGTACAACATGAATTCATCGTCGAGCATCGACTCCACCATAACCCGCGCCGGCGACGCCGCCCGCACAGCCGTGAGCCGCAGCCTCAACACCGCCGCTGCCGACGGACATTCGCTCGAATTCGGCGCGCGACTGATCTACAGCCACTCGTTCAAACGCCACCGCGGACGCTCGTTCTCGATCAGCGCCGAGTATAACCACTCGAACATCAGAGAACACGAGAACACCTTCTCGCGCAACCTGTTCTATCTGCTCAACGACTCAGTGGACATCTACGACCAGGAAGCGAGCAACCATTCATGGACCGACCGCGTGAGCACCCGCCTGACATGGACCGAACCGCTCGGCAATATTAAGAACGGCCGGTTCCTGACATTTGCCTACAACCTCAACTACCGCTGGAACAATGCCGACAACATGATCTACGACCATCCGCTGCTTCCGGTGCCAGGCCCTGACGGATTTCCCGAAGTGGACTACTCGCAGCTGATATTCAATACCGACCTGAGCAACCGTTTCCGCAACGACTATTTCAATCAGGACATACGTCTGGGCTTCCGTCAGGTGACCAAAAGCATAAACTTCGAGGGCGGCATATCACTGGTGCCGCAGATGTCGAAAAGCATCGACCTGATCAATTCCGACCGCAATATCGACTCTCGTTGGGTAGTCAACGTGGCTCCGTTCCTGCGCTACCGCCACAAATTCAGCAAGACACGCTCGCTCAACATACATTACCGCGGCCGCTCCTCACAGCCCTCGCTCACGCAGTTGCAGCCTGTGCCCGACATGTCGGATCCGATGAACATCATCTACGGTAATCCGGCACTGGATCCTTCGTTCAGCCACAACATGAATATCCGTTTCCAGGACTTCAACACTGCCCGCCAGCGTTCGATAATGCTCATGGCCAACCTGTCGCTGACACAGAACTCGATAGTGAGCAACATCACCCGCGACCGCGAAACCGGCGCCCAGACCACCCGCTACGAAAACGTCAACGGAGTATGGTCGGCAAGAGTGATGTCGATATTCTCCCAGCCTCTCCGCAACAAATACTGGCAGATCAGCAACCACCTGTTTGCCAACTACAACCGCACTGTAGGCTTCAACAACGGAATGCGCAACCGCTCCGGATCGCTGATGGTGGCCGAAAGCTTCGGAGTAGCCTTCCGCCCTGACAACATCGAGCTTGAACTTCGACCCAACTACCGCCTCCAGACCACCCACAACTCCCTGCAGGGGGTCGGCGGCCAGACCGTCCACACCTACGGAGGCACATTCTCGGCCTACTACTCCACTCCGATAGGCGTGATACTCAACTCCGACCTGACCTACTCCGGCTCGGCAGGCTATGCAGCCGGCTACAATCAGAAGCAGTGGATGTGGAACGCATCGATATCCTATCAGTTCCTTCCGAGCCGTTCGCTCACCGTGGCTCTCAAGGCCTACGACCTGCTCAACCAGCGCTCCAACATAAGCCGCAGCATCACCGCCAACTATATCGACGACACGATGGTCAACGACCTCACACGCTACTTCATGCTGACGGTAAGCTACAAATTCAACACATTCGGCAAAGGCAACATGCCTACGGACCGCAACATGCGCGGACCGGGCGGACATGGAGGACCGGGCGGCGGACGTCCCCCCCCCGTATTCCGCCGCACAAAAACAAAAGGCGCCGG
>JAIDKJ010000034.1:8695-13972 GCA_029051835.1 Paramuribaculum sp.
AAATGCTTAGGTACCTCAATTTGGGGGTACGGGGGGGAATGGGTTGACGGGGGGGGGTTGGTCCGCCGCGCTTCTGACGCCGCACAAATCCAAATGGCGCCGGGTTCAGATGGCCCGGCGCCATTTTTTTCACCAACACCCTTTTTAACACTGATCTCACGGGAAGCCGGGGTCAGCGGACTTGCACCTGTGGCCCGAGTTTGCTAACTTTGCAGTTCCAATAAGCAAGAGAGTGACGGTGATTACATTTCGCAGCATAAAGACCCGCACATCCATAGCGCTCACAGCGCTATGGATGGCGTGTGGCTGCAGCCCCGTGAAACATGTGCCCCAGGGACAGTATCTGCTCGACAATGCCGAGATAGTCATCACACAGACTCCCGATACCGCCGGAGGACGAGGCAATGACGGGCAGGTGCGCAGTTCGGAGCTTGTCAACTATCTGCGGCAGACGCCCAACCACAAGGTGCTGGGTTTCCTGAAACTGCAGCTTGCCACCTACAGCCTTTCGGGCAAAGACTCCACCCACTGGTACAACCGATGGCTGCGACGCCTCGGACAGCCGCCGGTGATCTACAATCCGGATCTGACCGAAGCCTCGCGACGTCAGCTCAGGCTCGCGCTCGTCAACCGTGGATTCATGCAGGCCTCAGTGGATGTCGACACCGTGCCCGACAGCATACGCCGCCGCATGGATGTCAGCTATCGCGTCAACACCGGTCCGCGCCACCGTATAGCACGCATGGACTACGACATAGCCGACACTGCGATAGCGCGCATACTCCGAGCCGACTCGGCTCTTCTGACACTCCGCGCGGGCGAACCGTTTGACCGCGACAGGCTCGACGAGGAGCGCTCACTGGTGACACGCCGTCTGCGCGACCACGGATACTACGCTTTTGCCAAAGACTATATATCATACATAGCCGATACGGCCGAAAACTCCCTCGACGTGGATCTCACGATGGTGGTGAGGCCTCCCGTCGCGCCGGGAATCGTCACAGACGGCACCGCCTCACCGGCCGAAGACGCGGCATCGATACCACATCTGACCTACAAAGTGAGGTCGGTATGGTTCATCACCGACTATGCCCCCAACTCCGACCGCACATGGCAACGCGACACCGTAAGCCGCGGCGACATCCACGTGGTGTATGGCCGCGACCGCTACATAAGACTATCGACCCTTGAGGAGAAATGCTTCATCGAGCCTGGACAGCTGTATTCGACGCGCGATGTCGACCTGACCTACCAGTCGCTTGCGCAGCTCGGCATACTGCGCTCCATCAACATCGACATGCAGCCTGTATCGGCGCCTGTCGACGGCAGCCAGTGGATCGACGCATACGTGTATCTGACACGCAACAAGAAGCAGGGAGCCACCCTGGAGCTTGAGGGCACTAATTCGGAAGGCGATCTCGGTTTCGGCATCGGCGCCACCTATCAGCACCGCGACGTAGGGCGCGCTTCGAATCTGTTCACAGCCCAGTTCCGCATGAACTACGAGAGCCTTTCGGGCAATCTGTCGGGACTGATCAACAACCGCTATACGGAGTATGCCGGCGAGGCCGGACTGACCTTCCCCCGTTTCCTGTTCCCCTTCCTGTCGGGCGAATACAAGCGCCGCATCAAGGCCACCACGGAGCTGGCCATATCGATGAACTATCAGGAGCGGCCCGAATACACGCGCATCATAGCCGGCGCAGCGTGGAAATACAAGTGGAGCGCACGGGCCGGACGCGAGCGCCGCACATTCGATCTGGTCGACGTCAATTATGTGTATCTCCCCGAAAGCACCATCGACTTCATCAACCAGATAGCCCCCTCCAATCCGCTGCTACGCTACAGCTACGAAGACCACTTCATAATGCGGTCGGGCTACACGTTCTACCGCACCAACCGCCGCATAGCTTCGGCCACCTCGCGCCGTCAGCCCACACAGCCGCTGGTGTATTCGCTGCGCGCCTCGGGCGAAGTGGCGGGCAACCTGCTCTACGCCCTGTCGTCGCTCACGCACGAGAAGAAACACAACGGCGTGTACCGCCTGTTCGGCATCCAGTATTCGCAATACGCCAAAGCCGAAGTTGACTACTCGATAGCCCGCAACTTCGCCGACCGCCACAGCGTGGCCTTCCACGTGGGAGCCGGCATCGGAGTGCCCTACGGCAATTCGCGAGTGCTTCCGTTCGAAAAGCGTTTTTATGCCGGAGGCGCCAACGGCGTCAGAGGCTGGGGTGTCAGAACCCTCGGCCCCGGAAGCTACGACTCGCGCAACTCCGTCACCGACTTCATCAACCAGTGCGGCGATATATCGCTGCTTCTCAACGTGGAGTACAGGATGAAACTGTTCTGGGTGTTCGAGGGCGCCCTGTTTGCCGACGCCGGCAATATCTGGACCATCCACAACTACGAGAACCAGCGCGGAGGCATGTTTCACTTCTCTACTTTCTGGAAACAGATAGCCGCCAGCTACGGAGTGGGACTGCGCATGGACTTCAGCTACTTCCTGCTCCGTTTCGACCTCGGCATGAAAGCCCACGACCCGGCCGCCGACCGCGAACACTGGCCTATAATCCATCCGCGGTGGGGACGCGACGCGACGTTCCACTTCTCGGTGGGATATCCGTTCTGAACCCGCCCGCCACACGATATGCAACGACTCACACCCCAGACACGACTTCAATCATGAAACGACTTGTGATATTTGATCTCGACGGCACCCTGCTCGACACCATAGGCGATCTGGCCAATGCCACCAACCACGCCCTGAAAGCGATGGGCTTCAAGCCGCATCCGCTCGGCGTATATCCGATGCTCGTAGGCAACGGAGTGACCAAACTCATAGAGCGCGCCCTCCCCGAAGAGGACCGCAGCGAGGCCACCATAGAGGCCATGCACCGCCACTTCACCGAATACTACGGCGAGCACTGCACCGACACCACCCGTCCGTATCCGGGCATCGAACAGCTTCTGGCCGACCTCACGGCTGAGGGGATAAGCGTGGCCGTGGCCTCCAACAAATATCAGGAAGCGACGGCAAAACTTGTCGGCACATTCTTCCCCGACGTGCCCTGGGTAGCCGTGGAGGGTCATCGCGAAGGGGTGCCGACCAAGCCGGATCCCTCGATAGTGTTCGAGATCCTTTCGGGACATCCCACACCCAAGGCCGAAGTGCTGTATGTGGGCGATTCCGGAGTGGATATGGACACAGCCTTCCGCGCATGCGTCGAATCGTGCGGAGTGACGTGGGGCTTCCGTTCGCGCGAGGAGCTGGAGCAGCACCACACCGACCACATCGTAAGCGACACCTCGGCCATAATGCGCATAGCTATGGGCACAACAAGCATCTACTGACATATACAATTTTCACACCATCATCAATATGCAACTCGACACACTTACAGCGATCTCTCCGATCGACGGACGCTACCGTTCCAAATGCGAGCCTCTCGCCGGCTACTTCTCCGAATTCGCTCTCATACGCTACCGCGTGAGGGTGGAAGTGGAGTATTTCATTGCACTGTGTCAGATACCTCTGCCTCAGCTGGCGGGAGTGGACCACTCACTATTTCCGGCCCTGCGCGCCATCTATACCGGCTTCACGGAGGCCGACGCCGCAGCGGTGAAGGAGATAGAGCGCACCACCAACCACGACGTGAAAGCCGTGGAGTATTTCCTCAAGCAGCGCTTCGACGCTCTGGGACTTGAAGCCTACAAGGAGTTCATACATTTCGGCCTGACATCGCAGGACATCAACAACACGGCCGTGCCGATGTCGATACGCGAGGCTCTCAACGACGTATATATCCCCCTGATGGAGCGTCTGCAGAGCGAGCTCGACCGCATGGCTTCGGAATGGGCCGAGATACCGATGCTCGCCAAGACCCACGGCCAGCCCGCCTCGCCCACACGCCTGGGCAAGGAGATTGGGGTCTTCGCCTACCGCCTGCGCACCCAGATAGCTTCGCTCAAAGCAGTGGCGATAAGCGGCAAATTCGGCGGCGCCACAGGCAACTTCAACGCCCACCTGACAGCTTTCCCCGAAATCGACTGGCAGAGGTTCGCCGCCAACTTTCTCAGCAGCCATCTCGGCATAGAGCGCGAGCAGCTGACCACACAGATCTCCAACTACGACAATCTGGCAGCCCTGTTCGACGCCATGCGCCGCGTCAACACAATAATCATTGACCTCGACCGCGATATATGGCAGTATATCTCGATGGAGTACTTCAAGCAGCGTATCAAAGAGGGCGAGGTAGGATCGTCGGCAATGCCCCACAAGGTGAACCCCATCGACTTCGAGAATTCCGAAGGCAATCTGGGAATAGCCGACGCCATACTCGGCCACCTGTCGACAAAGCTGCCGATATCGCGTCTGCAGCGCGACCTGACCGACTCCACCGTGCTGCGTAACGTGGGAGTGCCTGTGGCTCATACCGTCATAGCTGTCGAGAGCACCCTCAAGGGTCTGTCGAAGCTCATCCTCAACCAGCCCGCGATCGACCGTGACCTCGACTCGATGTGGTCGGTAGTGGCCGAAGGAATCCAAACGATACTCCGTCGCGAGGGCTATCCGCACCCCTACGAAACTCTCAAGCAGCTCACCCGCACCAACTCGCAGGTGACGGCCGAAAGCATCGCGGCATTTATCGATACTCTCGCCGTGAGCGACGAAGTGAAAGCCGAACTGCGTCGCCTGTCGCCCCACAGCTACACCGGATACTGATCCTCCGAACGACAGAACACGACACAAATACAGCCGGGCAATCATGATGACTGCCCGGCTGCTTTATTTTGTCTTTCGTGCCGATCCGCTATCGGGGATCAGCCGCCGACCGTCTTAACGGCGCGGTCCGCGGGGTCCGCGGTCGCCACCCTCGCGACGGGGACGATCGCCGCCTTCACGGCGCGGACGGTCGCCACGGGGAGCGCGCTCGCGCTCTACGTATCCTTCGGGTTTGGGCTGAAGGGCACGCATCGAGAGGCGATACTTGCCGGTCTTCTTGTCGATCTCTATGAGCTTCACCTCCACGGTGTCGCCCTCCTTGAGGCCCGACGACTCCATGTTCTCGAGGCGGTTCCACGATATCTCGGAGATGTGGAGGAGTCCGTCGCGGTTGGGCATGAACTCTACGAATGCTCCGAATTCGAGTATCGAGCGAACCTTGCCGGTGTAGGTCTTGCCCTCTTCGGGAAGTTCGACGATGGCGTTGATCATCTCCAGCGCCTTGTCGATCGACGCCTTGTTGGCCGCAGCGACCTCGATATAGCCGCCCT
>JAIDKJ010000341.1 GCA_029051835.1 Paramuribaculum sp.
GCATATTCTGTGGCGACGGAGGCTTCCAGATGCCCATTCAGGAACTTGGCACCATCATGCAATATGGCACAGCCGTGAAGATTATCGTGCTCAACAACGATTATCTCGGCAATGTGCGCCAGTGGCAGGCCATGTTCTACGACAACCGTTTCTCGCAGACTCCGATGGTCAATCCCGATTTTGTGGCCATCGTGCGGGCTTACGGCATCAAGGCCGAGAACGTGGAGCGCCGTGAGGATCTGGAGCCAGCTATCCGCCGCATGATGGAGCACCCCGGAGCATATATGCTCAATGTTAGAGTCGACGAACGCGACATGGTGTTCCCCATGACTCCCGGAGGAGCGGCGGTCGATTATATTTTGCTTGACGCGCACCCGGTGTTTGCCGATAAAGAATAACCCACCAGTAAGACAGAATCTTTTCATGACTATGGAAGAAAAAACGCTATTCACCGTGGCGGTCTTTGCCGAAAACCACGTGGGACTGATGAACCAGCTGTCGATCATCCTCACCCGCCGCTGTATCAACATAGAGAGTATAAGTGCGAGCCGCTGTTCGATCCCCGATGTCAGCAAGGTCACTTTCACATGCTACAGCGACAGACTTACGATGGACAAGATCGTAAAGCAGATAGAGCGGCGTATCGACGTATTGCGCGCGTTTCTCTACACCGACGATGACATCGTATATCAGGAGGTGGCACTCTATAAGGTGCCCACGGCAAGGCTTCTCGACGAGGAGCATCTTGAGGAGATAATACGTTCTCACGGAGCGCGCATACTCGAGATCACCCGCGACAACACCATCATAGAGAAAACCGGACACAGCGACGAAACCGAGGCTCTTTTCGAGGAGCTGAAGCGGTATGATATCCGGCAGTTCGTGAGGTCGGGACGAGTGGCCATCACAAAATCTCCGATAGAGCACGTCGACCGTTTTCTTATCGAACAGGAGCAGCGACGTCTGCGTGTCAACGAGGTATGACCGAGGCAGAGAAGCTTCCGAAAGAACTGACGGTCCGGTTCCGCATGACGGCCGCCGGAGCGTCGGCACAGGGCACATTGCCGCTGGCCACTTTCGTGGCCGACGTGATACAGGTGGCCACTGACCATGCCAACGCTCTCGGAGTTGGATATTCCCGACTCATTGAGGATGGCAATTCATGGGTACTGAGCCGGCTGACTCTGGAGCTTGACCGGTTGCCGCGCATCCACGAGGACTATAGCCTGACAACATGGATCGAAGGATTTAACCGCCACTTTTCGGAGCGTAACTTCGAGTTGCGCGCTTCGGGCGTCACAATAGGCTATGTGCGCACCGTGTGGGTGGCCATCAATGTGGCCACAAGGCGTCCGGCCGACCTGTCGGGCATCTCCCATCTGCAGGATACGATAAGCGACCGGCATTGTCCGATAGAGCCGCAACGGCGCATTCCGGCGCCGTCGGCCGATGTGGCCGATGTCTATGGTGTGACTTTCCGCTCGTCGGATATCGACTTCAACCGTCATGTCACCACCACGCGCTATGTGGAGCTGGCTGTCGACGCTCTGCCGCTTGATCTTTACGATCGCGCCGCCACACGGCGTTTTGACATCGCTTTCCGCCACGAAGCCCTATGGGGTGCTGAGGCAAAGGTAGTGACCGCACCGGCAGGCGATGATCCGCTGGACTATATAACATCGGTGGAACTTGCCGACGGCACACAGCTTTGCAGCGTGCGCCATACGCTTCGTGCCGTAGCTGAGAGTTGAAGAGTATGGTAAAATTTCAAATTATAATCAAAAAGCATTGTTTTTGTGATAATTTGTAATATCTTTGCATCTTAAATACGTAAAAATACAATCAAACATAACAATATGGCAAAATTAAACTTCGGTGGCGTAGAAGAAACAGTCGTCACCCGCGAGGAATATCCTCTTGAAAAGGCCCGCGAGATACTCAAGAATGAAACAATAGCCGTGATTGGCTACGGTGTGCAAGGCCCGGGCCAGAGCATGAACCTCCGCGACAACGGATTCAATGTCATCGTAGGGCAGCGTCAGGGCAAGACCTACGACAAGGCTGTGGCCGACGGCTGGATCCCCGGACAGACACTCTTCTCTATCGAGGAGGCCTGCCAGAAGGGCACGATAATCATGTGTCTGCTCAGCGATGCCGCAGTCATGTCGGTATGGCCGCAGATCAAACAGTATCTGACCGCCGGCAAGGCATTGTATTTCTCGCATGGCTTCGCCATCACGTGGAACGACCGCACCGGTGTGGTGCCTCCCGCCGATATCGACGTGATAATGGTGGCTCCCAAAGGTTCGGGCACATCGCTCCGCACTATGTTTCTTGAAGGCCGCGGACTCAACTCCAGCTATGCGATATATCAGGATTATACCGGCCACGCACTGGAGCGCACGATCGCTCTCGGCATAGGTATCGGATCGGGCTATCTCTTCGAAACCACCTTCCAGCGCGAGGCAACCTCCGACCTGACCGGTGAACGCGGTTCGCTGATGGGAGCCATTCAGGGCCTGCTGCTGGCGCAGTACGAGGTGCTCCGCGAAAACGGGCATACTCCCTCTGAGGCATTCAACGAAACCGTCGAGGAACTCACCCAGAGCCTCATGCCTCTCTTCGCCAAAAACGGCATGGACTGGATGTATGCCAACTGTTCAACTACCGCACAGCGTGGCGCTCTCGACTGGATGGGTCCGTTCCACGATGCCGTGAAGCCGGTGGTGCAGCGTCTGTATGAAAGCGTGAAGTGTGGCAACGAGGCGCAGATCTCTATCGATTCCAACTCCAAGCCCGACTATCGCGAGAAACTCGAACAGGAGCTTAAGGATCTTCGCGAAAGCGAGATGTGGCAGGCAGCTGTGACTGTCCGCTCCCTCCGCCCCGAAAACAACTGAATCCCGCCGGTCGTAAACATGACCGTTTGACATACAACACCCCGTCAGAAACGTACCCTTTCGTTTCTGATGGGGTGTTGTATTTCGTGTTAAGTGTTGTATCTCTTTCTTCGTTATTCTTGCAGAGATGTTTTGGAGATAAGGAGGATAAATGTTATTTTTGCCGGAAACAAAAACTTAAACCGATCATCCACATGAAAAATATTCTCTTCCTTGCTCTTGGCTTACTGCTGTCGGGGCTGCAGTCGTGCAGCGACAAAAATGGAGATATGATATGGGACTATGCTCCCTATATTCTTAGTATGGATGTCGTTGACTCCGAAGGACGCAATCTGCTTGACCCTGATGTAGAGGGCAACATCATCGGCGAAAAAATCGAGATGTTCTATGACGATGAGTGCTATCCTGTCCGACTCGCTGAAATACCTGAGATGCAAAGCCGTTATTATTATCCAAGGTTCTTCGGACTTGTGCGTTCACAGAAGTGGGACTATGAGGCTCACGAATTCACTGTCTGGCAGCTGTTCTGGGGCGAGTTTGACTGCGCAGACAGCAAGTCTTACTCTTTTTCGCTTCAATTTCCCGAGCGCAACGGTCTGACTTATGAGTTTGACTTGAAAATCAGGAACAAGGGTGGCGATAATGTGACAAGAGAGCTGAAGGTCAACGGTAAAAAGTTGGAGGATCCGTCAAGTTTCACTATCGTTCTGCAGTGATAGGCAAACAGAGTAAAAAGAGAAAAGCTGTGCCATAGATAGTTGTTTTGATACGATGTCTGGATTGATATAAGTAACTCGTAAAAATTAGCTGCGAGTGATTTTTTGAGTTTTGTTCGAGTGATTTTTGTTTGAAGCCGAAGGCGTGTAGCGAGCTACACAACTGAGGATGAGAGCAAAAAGCGCCGAATAAAACAAAAAAGCACCGCAGTATACGTGAGTTACTGGTAAGCATAACGACATAAACTAATTTTTAAGAGTTACTTATGATTTAAGAAAATGAATAAAACGCTTCTTACGTCTATCGTTTTCGGTTTATTTGCCATAGGCGCTGCTGCGCAGCAAAAACTGCCTTCGCAATGGGAGGAAAAGGCTGTCGACAATGCCAGGCAGCAGATGGGGCTTCAGATCAAAGCTATCGAGAGCGATCAATCGGGACGGGTTCTTAATCCGGTGACTGTCAAAGCCGACCGAAACACCACGGCTTATTGCCGCTATGACGACTGGCGCAGTGGCTTTTTTCCGGGGAGCATGTGGTATCTTTATGAGCTGACGGGCGACGAATCGCTTGTGCCCTTAGCCCGCAAATACACTGAGGCCATAAGTGAGGCGCAGTTCCTGACATGGCATCATGATATAGGATTCATCATCAACTGTAGTTTCGGCAACGGACGCCGCCACGTCGACAGGGATGAGTATGAAAAAGTGATAGTCCAGGCCGCCCGGTCGCTGTGTTCCCGCTTCCGTCCCGGAGCAGGAGTTATCCAGAGCTGGAATGTTGACGGCAATTCCTGGCAGGCACAGCGTGGGTGGATCTGTCCGGTGATTATCGACAACATGATGAATCTCGAGCTTCTCTTTGAGGCTACTGAAATAACAGGCGACAGCACGTATTACAATGTGGCGGTCAGTCATGCTGACCGCACGATGGCCGAGCATTTCCGTCCCGACGGCAGCTGCTACCATGTGATAGATTATGATCCGGAATCGGGGAAAGTGCTTCATCGCAACACTGCCCAGGGCTATGCCGATGAATCGGCATGGTCGCGGGGACAGTCGTGGGCCGTCTACGGCTTTACAGTATGTTATCGCAAAACCGGCGACAGAAAGTATCTCGACCAGGCGGTAGCGACATTGAGTTTTATGAAGAATCATGCTTCATTGCCTTCCGACGGTATACCTTACTGGGATATGGATGCTCCCGGCATTCCTGATGAGCCACGCGATGTCTCCTCGGCTGCGGTGCTGGCCTCCTCGCTGTATGAGCTGTGCGGGTATTCGGTGGAAAATCCTAAGGAGTATCGCCAACTCGCCGATAGAATCATGATGTCGCTCGCATCCGACGAATATACTGCAAAACCCGGTGAAAACGGTCGATTCATCCTGATGCACAGCGTAGGGAGTATTCCACACAAAAGCGAGATCGATGTGCCGTTGAATTATGCCGACTATTATTATCTTGAGGCTCTGCTGCGCAGGAGAAACCTTGACAAGTGACTGTCGCATGATAGATTGGCGTTGTGACAATCCTGCGTAATGTCAGGGATGTTTGCGTTTTATCGTACAGCAATAGTTTTTTTAGATTTATTAAACAAAATGACGTTACGATCGGTTATATGATTGAAACGATCATTTTTTTTACCTATAGTCAAAAAAACTCTATGTATATGATAAAACGCATACTGATATTCATGGCAGTTTCAGGTCTGCTGTTTCTCGGAGTGTCGTGCGCGCAGGAGCAGGAGAAGCAGTGCCGTGAGATAACCGACGCTATAAGCAGTCAGGATTTCGACAAGGTGACGAATCTATGCGACAAGCTCTACCAAAAGCTGCCGGATTGCTCGGTAAAGACTCTTGGGGATCTTACGCTGAGTTATATCACTCTGGCTTTTGTTGGCGCTACGACCGGCAACCAGACAGCCACCGAACAATCGATGCGTCGTGCCGTAGACTGCTACGACGAGGCCATGAAGAAAGACCCTGCCGAGGCCAATGCGCTATGGGAGAAGATGTCGGCCGAAAGCGGGTCGCTCGGGCAGCCTATCAATCCGTCGAATATCGTCGAAACTTTCCGTCAGACTCTCGGAGAGTATGATGCCCAGCAGGCCGCCATGCGTACCGCCGTAGTGGCCGGAGATGATGTCCCGGCCACTGCCGGAAGCCGGTAGGATATTCTCGTATCGATTTATGATTGAATGATGCTTCTGAAAGTGTGCTTGCCTCGCAGATAATATGCGGTGAGCACATTTTTTTTAGCCTCCGGCGTAGCGCGCAGCAGGTCGGAGCCTGTGCGGTTTATATCAGTCAGCCCGGATTTCATCTTCCGGTAGTCGCGGTGAGCGCGGACTATGGCGGCTGCATCGGCCCATTGCATCGCGGCTACGTATCTCAGCCATGCCACGGTGTCGAGCAGGCGGCGCAGCAGAAGCCGCTTCCGGCGGACACGGTCGGGAAGATTGCGATGGAGCATCAGCAGATTGTTGCGGAAGTTGAGATACGTCTTTTTAGGGTTGGATGCCGGAAGACTGCCGCCTCCGAGATGGTAGACGCTCGAATTGCCTACGGCATACACTTTCCAGCCTTTCAGCCTCATGCGCCAGCACAGGTCGATCTCCTCCATGTGGGCGAAAAATATCTTGTCAAGCCCTCCGGCGTCGAGATATGCCTTGCGGCGCACCATAAGAGCAGCTCCCGATGCCCACATCACTTCGGCTGTGTCGTCATACTGTCCGCGGTCGGCTTCGATGGTGGAGAACACTCGGCCTCTGCAATAGGGATAGCCGTTGCGGTCGAGATAGCCTCCTGCCGCACCCGCATATTCAAACACCGACGGATCGGCGGCCGACAGTATCTTTGGCTGGCATCCCCCTGCGTCGCTATGGGTTTCCATGAATCTGACGAGCGGTTGCAGCCAGCCTTCGGGAGTGGCTACGTCGGAGTTGAGAAGCACAGTATAGGTGGTGTCGATGGCCTCTATCGCGCGGTTGTAGCCTTCGGCAAAACCGTAGTTGCGGTCAAAAGCCATAACTTCCACTTGGGGGAAGTCGCGTTTAAGAAGCTCGAGCGAATCGTCGGTTGATCCGTTGTCGGCCACTATGATGCGTGCGCCTGTTGGGAGGGTGTGGGCTATGACCGACGGAAGGAAACGCTGTAGGAGCGCGCTGCCGTTCCAGTTGAGTATCACCACGGCCACCGACCGGCAGCCGGCAGAATGGTTATTCGGTTCGTTGCTCATCATTGTCGGGCAGTTTTACGGGATTTTTCCATCGGCGGTGGGTCCAGAGCCAGTCGGCCGGATCGCGTTCGATCGATGTTTGGAGCATGTCGGCATAGCGTCGGGTGATCTCCATCGGCGCCGTTTCTGAAGCGTCGTCTGATATATGTCGGAGCGTCAGGCGGTAGTGTCCGCGGCTTGTGTGGCTCAGATCGAAATATATCACGGCTGTCTTGAGTTTGCGTGCCAGAGTTTCGGTGCCGGTGATCATGGCAGTGGGGCGGTTGAGAAACATCATCGGCAGGGTGGGATCGCCGTGGCTTGGTTTCTGATCGCTCATAAAGCCGGTGACGCTCATGATTCCCTCGCTGCGCATACGCAGCAGATCGCGAAGCACGGTGTGTTTGGGCAGTGATTCCGAGCCGAAACGTGAACGGAGCCGTAGCATGAAGCGGTCGGCCCACTGGTTTTTAAGCGGTCGGTAGACCTGACAGAATCTTACGTTGTCGCGGCCACTGTGACGGCTCCAGAGAGTGATGGATGGTGCCCATTCCCAGTTGAAACAGTGTGAAAAGTAGGCCACGACCGTTTTTCCGCTGTCAAAAAGCGAGTCGAGTACCTCCATGTTTTCAAACACCATGCGTCGGCGCATCTCCTCGTCGCTGATATGAAGGAGTTTGATCGTTTCAAAGAAATAGTCGGAAAGATTGCGGTAAAAGCGGCGTTCGATCGCCGAACGCTCGTCGTCGCCGAGATGCGGAAAGCTTCGGGCGAGATTGTCGGCCACAGTTTTGCGTCGGTAGCGTACGATATGGTAAAGCACAGCATATATGGCGGTGGATAGCGCGTAAAGCACTCCCAGCGGCAGCAGAGCCAGCCCGTGGAGAAGCCACCCCAGAGGGGCGTGAAGGGCGTTATTGATGCTTCGGTTCATTTTGCGGGAATTCCTTTCATGAAGTCGTTGCCTCCGGCGGTCAGCTGTGTGTCGACTATGCGGTTGAACAGATCGGGGTCGGCAGGCATTTCTACTTTGATATAATTGTCGGTAAATCCATACATGTGTCCGTCGGCGCTTACGGAATGCTCCACAAGCACTTTGCGCCGCGCTCCTTCGTAGCGCCGCTGAAATTCGGCCAGTTTGCGGTCGGAAACGGCGATCATCGTGCGGCATCGTTCGTGGCGTTCCGAAGGTTCTACACGCGGACGTATCTCAAGGGCGCGTGTGCCGGCACGCTCGGAGTAGGGGAATACGTGCAGCCGGCTGACCGGAAGCTGCTCAATGAAACGTCGGGATTCATCGAAGTGGGCGGCTGTTTCGCCCATTGCTCCGGTGATGAGGTCAACGCCGATGAATGCGTCGGGCATAGTGCGGAGTATTCTTTCTATGCGCGATGCAAACAGGGCGGTGTCGTAGTGGCGGCGCATGAGCTGCAGCACATGATCCGACCCCGACTGCAACGGCAGGTGGAAATGGGGCATGAAGCGGCGCGACGATGCTACGAAGTCGATGATCTCGTCGGTCAGCAGGTCGGGTTCGATCGAGGAGATCCTGTAGCGGTATATGCCCTCCACCTTGTCGAGCGCGCGGCACAGGTCGATAAACCGCTCGCCGGTGAGTTTGCCGAAATCGCCGATGTTGACTCCGGTTATCACTATTTCACGGCCGCCGTCGGCTGCCACCTGCGAGGCTTGTCCGACGAGCTGCTCGATGGTGGCCGAACGGCTTCTGCCACGTGCTTTGGGGATGGTGCAGTACGTACACCAGTAGTCGCATCCGTCCTGCACCTTGAGAAACCAGCGGGTGCGGTCGCCGCGTGAGCATGACGGAGCGAAGTCTTTGATGAGCGAGGCCTTGTTGACGTCGACAGTCGGCTGTCGTTCGGCAAGCCATCGGTCGAGATAGCCTGCTATCTGCAGTTTGCGGTCAATGCCGGCGGTCACCACCACTCCCGGCAGCGACGAGGCCTCTTCGGGATGGAGCTGCACGTAGCAGCCAGTGACGGCTATGGCGGCATGCGGATGACGGCGTGCTATGGCCCTTATGGTCTGTCGGCACTTCTTGTCGGCCTCGCCGGTGACACTGCATGTGTTCACCACCACTATGTCGGGGTGGTCGCCCTTGCGTGCCGGATGGAGTCCACGCTCTTCAAGCATCCGGGCTATGGTGGCTGTTTCCGAAAAGTTGAGCTTGCAGCCGAATGTATGTGTCAGATATGTGAGTGGCATTCTTATTCTTATGGTCTGTCTGTTCAGTTGTAGTCTTTTCCTGCGACGGCTACATTCATCAGGTGGGGGATGAGATATTTTCCGGCCATTTCGGCGATCATCCGCGAGGTCATGGTGCGGGCAGTCAGCAGTCTTTGGCTGAAATAGTCGGGCGAGAGTCCGTTGATATGCATCGACTGATAGAAGTCGCTCACCGTGAACGGTGTTTCCATTATGTCGAGGAGCGACGAGTATTCGGTCATGCGTATGCGTTCCATTTCGTCCTCGTCGGGAGGATCTGTGGCCAGTCGTTTCATCTCGGCAGCTATTTCGTCGACCACTCTGTCGCGGTTGGCGTTGTCGCATTCGGTGGCAATGCTCATCATCCCTCCTTCGGCATAGCCGAGAAGCGAAGCGTGTATGCCGTAAGTAAGTCCGAGGCGTTCGCGTATGTTGGCCGAGAGTCGGCTGCCGAAGTAGCCGCCAAGGGCGGTGACCGGCATTCTCAGAGGCACCTAGTCGGGATGATAGCGGTCGACTCCGCTGAGGGTGACAACTACGGCGCTCTGCAATGCTCCGTCGACGGCTCTGAAGGCGCGCGCTCCATTCCGGAGATCGAACGGACGGATGTCGATTGATGGTTCGTCGCCTTCATGCATGGCGGTTATCGATCCGAAACTGCGGTTGAGCTGCTCCTCAAGCTCAGGCGTCAGGCGTCCGGCTATAAAGAGTCTGACATGGTGCGGATGCAGATGCCGGCGGTGAAAATCAAGCAGCGTGTCGCGATCCACTGCCGCTATGCTCTCAGGGTCGGGAGTCAGTGCCAGCGGGTGGTCGGCTCCTATGGTGATCTCGCGTGAGAGCGCCGATGCCTGATAGCCGACAGTCTGCTGCTCTATGGCTGTCTGCGCTATCATGCGCTCGCGCCATTTGGCAAGACGGTCGGCGGGAAAAGCCGGATCGGTAAGTATGTCGATCACCTGCGGAAGTATCATCTGTCGCTTTGATTCCAGATGATATACCGTAAAGCTTCGGTAATGGTTGCCGCAGCTGCAGGCTGTCCATGCTCCGTTGAAGTCGAAATGATCGGCGAGCGTCAGTCCGTCGGCAGCCGATGTCCCCTCCTGGCGAAGCTGTGAGTCGAGCAGCGCTATGGCGGGATTGCCGGCCTCGGCCATTCCGCCCTCGGTGATTATGGTCAGGCGGCTTATTTCCGTGTCGGGATGGTCGAGTGCCGATACTTTCATGCCGTTGTCGAGCGTAAGCTAGCGCATAGCCGGGAGTTTTATGTCGGCGGGGATGTGTGTGGCCGGAGCCTTCGATCGGTCAGGTATAACTGGCATGATCTGCGTGGATTATTTACCTGCGAGCAGCGACTCCGCCCGGCGCAGATCGTCGGGGGTGTCTATGCCTATCGTGTCGCAGTCGGTCACGGCTGTGGTGATCCGGTAGCCGGCCTGCAGCCAGCGCAGCTGTTCGAGCGATTCGGCCAGTTCGAGCGGTGACTGTGGGAGCTTCACTATCTCGCGGAGCACCGGAGTGCGGTAGGCATATATGCCCACATGGGTGTGGAACACGGCGTTGTCGAGCCACTGCTGCCATTCGTGGCCGCGCACGTAGGGAATTATCGAGCGGCTGAAATAGAGTGCGTGTCCGGCATCGTCCATCACCACCTTAGGGGTGTTGGGGTCAAACAGTGCGTCAAATCCGCGTTTCGGGTCGAAGCGGCGGACGAGTGTGGCTATGTCGGTCGACGGGTCGGCGAAGCACTCCTTGAGCTGGGCTATCTGACGCGGGTCGATAAACGGTTCATCGCCCTGAATGTTGATCACCGCGTCGGCGTCGGATCCTATCGTGTCGAGAGCCTCGCAGCATCGGTCGGTGCCGCTCCTGTGGGATGACGATGTCATGACGGCTTTTCCGCCGAAGGCCTCTACAGCCTTGGCAATGCGCTCGTCATCGGTGGCCACGGCCACGCTGTCGAGCTCAAGGCTCGCCTGGGCATAGACCCGTTCGATCATGGTCTTGCCTCCTATCATGGCCAGTGGTTTGCCGGGGAAACGCGTCGATGCGTATCTTGCCGGTATAATGCCTATGAATTTCATATTGCTTGGTGTCGCTAATGTTTCAGTCGATGTTTTTCAGCAGGCTGAGCGTTTCGGCTCTGCCTGCGTTGATCAGATCGGGATAATGTGCGTCGCTGTTGACTATGAGGGGGATACCCGCTTTTTTGACCTTGTGCCACAGCCGTTGGCCCGGGAAGGTGCGGTGGTGGTCGGCGAGGGCTTTGGTGTTGACTTCGGCTATGATGCCGCTGGCGGCTATATGGTCTATCACTTCATCGACGAGAGTGCCAAACCATGCTTCCTCCTCTATGCCTTGACGGAAATGCGATGCGTTGTGGCCCACTTTGTCGAAATGGCCTATGATATTGAATCCTCCGGCATCGATCATTGCGTGGGTCTGGGCGAAATACTGTTCGACCACCCAGCGTATGTCGTTGTCGAAAAATTCCTGCATCTTCCATTTGAAATTGTCGAAGCGTCCGTCGATGTCGACATATTCGCCTTGTCGAGTAGGCACGAAATGTATCGAACCGATGCAGAAGTCGAGCGGCAGCGCCCGGAAATATTCCGACGCCGGTCCACATTGCGGTCCGAGATAGTCTATCTCCATGCCTGCATATATGTTCATCTTGCCGGCATAGAGTTCCTTCAGACGGTTGCACTCCGCCAGATAGTAGCTTACGGAGTCACGGCCCATATTGCAGCTCGATTCCACCGTGATGGGGGCGTGGGGAGTGAAACCGTAGTGTTTCATCCCGGCGTTGAGAGCGGCTTCGGCCATTTCGGCCATCGTCGCACGTCCGTCGCAGAACTGTGTGTGGGAGTGAAAGCAATAGTCGTCGGTCTGTGAGGCTATGCCCGATATGTCGTCGTTGGTCATCATTGTACGGTTAAGTATGAAGGATGTTTTACGATTGTCCGCGTTCGGCTCAGGCATGTTCCGGCTTGGGGTCAAGGCTGATGCGCCGCACATAGCGGGCAAACAATATTGCAAACACGGTGGCCACGACCACTCCCGCGCATGTCGCCACGGTGAGATCGAGGCCGAACCCCTCGGGACGCCGGGCGAAGAGCAGGTAGCTTACGCTGACGGCTGTCATGAACATGGCCGGCAGCAGACTTACGATGTAGGCTTTGCGGTGGCGTGCCATATAGACGGTCACGGCCCATAGCGTGAACACGGCCAGAGTCTGGTTGCTCCATGCGAAGTAGCGCCACAGCACGTTGAAGTCTATCATCATCAGGGCGAAGACGGCGGCGAAAAGCGGCAGCGAGATAAGCAGGCGCTTCCATATCGTATGCTGGCTGAGTTTCATGAAGTCGGCCACGATAAGGCGTGCGCTGCGCATTGCCGTGTCGCCGGTGCTGATCGGCGCGGCCACGACTCCGAGCAGGGCGAGGATGCCTCCGGCGGTGCCGAGCCAGCTGAACGATATCTCGCTGACGAGGGCGCCCGCGCTGTTGCCGTGGGCTGCCATATAGTCGGTGAGCTGTTCATATCCGCCCGCGAAGGCTATTGCTGCGGCAGCCCATATAAGAGCCACGATCCCTTCGGTCACCATGGCGCCGTAGAAGATGGGGCGGGCGAGTTTCTCGTTTTTCAGACAGCGGGCCATCATGGGCGACTGTGTGGCATGGAAGCCTGATATGGCACCGCAGGCTATGCTGACAAACATCATCGGGAATACCGGATGATGGACAGTGTCCGGCATCTTGTTGGCAAATCCGGCGCTGAAGTCTATAGGCACTCCGAAGTCGCCGAAAAGCATACATCCGAGCAGCCCTACGGCCATGAAGAGAAGCGCCACTCCGAAGAGCGGATAGATATTGCCTATCAGTTTGTCGATCGGGAGCAGGGTGGCCAGAATATAATAGCCGAGTATGACGGCTATCCATACGGTGCGGTCGAGAGTGTCGGGCGTCAGTCCGGCCAGGATGTCGGCCGGTGTGAGCACAAATACGGCGCCCACCAGCACGAGCAGCAGCACCGAAAATCCGCGCATCACCTGTTTCACGCCGTTGCCAAGCTCATGACCCACTATCTCGGGCAGCGATGCGCCACCCATGCGGATGGAGATCACGCCCGAGAGGAAGTCGTGGACGGCGCCGGCGAATATAGTGCCGAGCACGATCCACAGGAAGGCTGCCTGACCGAACATCACGCCCATTATGGCGCCGAAAATCGGTCCGAGGCCTGCGATGTTGAGGAATTGTATGAGAAACACCTTCCACGTGGGCATCGGCATATAGTCGACGTCGTCGCGCAGTCGGTAGGCCGGCATCTGTCGGGAGCTGTCGGTGCCGATTATGCGGTCAATGATAGCGCCGTAGATGAAGTAGCCCCCAGCGAGCACGGCCAGAGCTATGAGAAATGAGGTCATGACGATGCGGATATGTTGCTGCCGGTCGGGTTATTTCTCGTCGGCCGGACCGGCTATGGTTTCACGCATGATGGTGTCGGCCTGTACGTTTTTCATCCTGTAGTAGTCCATAATGCCGAGGTTGCCGCTGGCAAAGGCGGCGGCCATGGCTTTGGGCAGTTCGGCTTCGTCTTCGATCACCTTGGCGCGGGCTTCCTGGGCTTTGGCTTTCATCTCCTGCTCCAGAGCTATGGCCATGGCGCGGCGCTCTTCGGCTTTGGCCTGGGCTATGTTTTTGTCGGCCTGCGCCTGATCGATCTGCAGGGCGGCTCCGATATTCTTGCCTATGTCTATGTCGGCTATGTCGATCGACAGGATCTCGAATGCAGTGCCGCTGTCAAGACCTTTGCGGAGCACGAGTTTCGATATGCTGTCGGGGTTTTCAAGCACCTGCTTGTGGCTCTCCGAAGAGCCGATGCTCGACACTATGCCTTCGCCTACACGGGCGAGCACGGTGTCCTCGCCGGCGCCGCCTACGAGCTGGCGTATGTTGGCGCGCACCGTCACTCGGGCTTTGGCTATGAGCTGTATGCCGTCCTTGGCCACGGCGGTCACCGGGGGAGTGTCGATCACTTTGGGATTGACGCTCATCTGCACGGCCTGAAACACGTCGCGGCCGGCAAGGTCAATGGCTGTGGCCATCTTGAAGCCGAGGTCGATGTTGGCTTTGGCGGCCGATACAAGCGCATGTACCACCTTCTCCACGTCGCCTCCGGCAAGATAGTGGGCTTCGAGGTCGTCGCGGGTCACGCCGGTCAGGCCTGCTTTGTGAGCCTCGATCAAGGCTCTGACTATAACCGATGCGGGCACTTTACGGATACGCATCAGCACGAGCTGCAGCAGCGAGATCCTTACGCCGCTCACACGCGCCGATATCCACAGGAAAAACGGTACGTAGTAGAAAAACACGCACAGGAGTGCCACCAACACCACACCCAGTATGATTATTGATATTTCCATTGCTTAAAAAATTATAGGGTTGTTAATAATATATCGAGAGGTGAATTATCGCTTTCAGTAAATGGCCACGCCGGTCGCATACGGTTGTCGGATCCTGCTGTCTATCTTTCGGCAGAGGCCAGTTCGTCAGTCAGGCGTTTGATTTCGCGCCGCAGGGAGCCGACCGTCGCCTCGCCGTCGAGTATCTGCTGCGCCAGGCTTTTTTCGCCGGCGGCATAGCGTCG
>JAIDKJ010000342.1 GCA_029051835.1 Paramuribaculum sp.
ACTGCACCGATCTCGAAGCCATGAAGAAACTGTGTTCCGACTATCCCGGCATCAAGGGCATAATCAACTTCGCCGCCAGCAAGGCTGTAGGCGAATCGGTCGAGAAGCCTATCCTTTACTACCGCAACAACCTCAACACCCTGCTCAACCTCCTCGACCTCATGGGTCCCAACGGAGTGAAAGGCATCGTGTTCTCATCGTCGTGCACCGTCTACGGCGAGCCTGACGTAAACCCCGTCACAGAGCAGTCGCCCATCAAGAAGGCCACCTCTCCCTACGGCAACACCAAGCAGATCTCCGAGGAGATCATAACAGATGTGATCACTTCAGGCGCGCCTTTCAAGAGCGTTATCCTCCGCTACTTCAATCCGGTAGGTGCTCATCCCAGCGCCGAGATAGGCGAACTGCCCAACGGTGTTCCCCAGAACCTCATACCGTTCGTCACACAGACAGCCATGGGCATCCGCAAGGAGCTTTCGGTGTTTGGCAACGACTACGACACCCCCGACGGATCCTGCATACGCGACTTCATCAATGTAGTGGACCTTGCCAAAGCCCACGTGATAGCCATACAGCGCATGCTCGAGGACAAGAGCGAAGAGAAGATCGAGATCTTCAACCTCGGCACAGGCATCGGACTGTCGGTGCTCGAACTCATCGAATCGTTTGAGCGCGCCACCGGCGTGAAAGTACCCCACAAGATCGTGGGACGCCGCACCGGCGACATCGAAAAAGTATGGGCCAATCCCGAACACGCCAACAATGTGCTCGGCTGGAAGGCCGAAACGCCTATCGACGACACTATGCGTTCGGCATGGGCATGGCAGTGCAAACTTCGCGAACGCGGCATAATGTGATGCAGGTCCACACTGTATGACAATGCGATCAGCCTGCGTCAAAGCAATCATAGCTGTGGCGGCAATCCTTTTCGGACTGCCGCCATACGCTTTATCACAGCCAGCCGAACAGATCCGCTCTGCGGCTCCTGACTCGACACTGACCGTAAGCCTGCTGACAGCCGCGCCCGGCAACGACATCTACGAACTCGAAGGACACGCAGCCCTGAGGCTGAAAAGCGCGACGTATGACATGACTGTCAACTGGGGGCTGTTTGACTTCGACTCGCCCAACTTCGTCTACCGCTTTGTCAAGGGTGAAACCGACTATATGGCCGGAGCCATACCGACAGCCTATTTCATAGAGCAATACCGGCGTGAAGGCCGACGGCTCAAGGAGCAGACGCTCAATCTCACACCGGAGGAAGCCGACCGCCTGCGCGAGCTTGTGGAAATAAATCTGCTCCCCGAAAACCGCACCTACCGCTACAACTATGTCAAGGACAACTGTTCGACAAGGTGTATCGACATCGTAGAGCGTGCCATCGGCGACTCGCTGCATCTCGGCACACTCACCGGCGATCTCGCCGGCGAGGTAAGTTTCCGCGACATGATGGCATACCACCACCGCAATTATCCTTGGTATCAGTTCGGCATAGATCTCGCGCTCGGCAAGGGTATCGACTATCCGATCACAAACCGTCAGAAAGCTTTTGCTCCCACTATACTTGAACGCCAGGCTGAACAGGCTCTGCGTCCCGACGGTACTCCCCTGACACTCGGCACTAACATATTGGTGGCCGGCGAAGAGCATGGCACCGCCCTCGGCCCGACTCCATGGTGGATGACACCGCTTGCCGTGTGCTGGGCCGTTTTCGCAATTGTGCTGTCAGTGACAGTAGCCGACATAGCCCGCGGTTCAACGAGCCGGTGGCTCGACTCGATGCTGTTCGGCATCATGGCGCTGACAGGATGCATCATAGCATTCCTTGTATTCATATCGGTCCATGAGGCCACTTCGCCCAACTGGCTTATACTGTGGCTCAATCCGTTATGCTTCATTCCGGCCATATTCGAATGGTCGCGACGCTGCCGCACCTTTCTTATTTGATATCATTTTCTTAACTTTGCAGCGATTTTGACAATGGTGATTTTTATGGTCGCCGGCGAACAAAATTGCAACTCAGCGTTTATTCCTTTGATAGCCTGTAGCGCGCTCCGCTCGATAAGCTATATCTACATTTCGCTATGCGGAAAAAGAAAAGAACTGACATACAGCATAAAATACTCTGTGCGGTACTCCTGACTCTTGTCACTGCATCAGCCGGCGCCCAGACCGCTCCGAAGCGGCCTCAGATGGTTGTAGGCATAATGGTGGAGGGGCTTAATCAGGATTATCTCGACCTGCTGCAGAATCATTTTACCGACGGCGGCTTCAAGCGGCTCATGCGCGACGGAGCTACACTGAGCAATGTCGATTACGGTCCGGGGGTGGATGCGGCTGCGGCTACAGCCATCATATATACAGGAGCCGCTCCCAGCGTCAACGGTATCTCAGCCGAATATGTCTATGACCGCGAACGCCGCCGCAGCCGGAGCATAATGCTCGACACTGCCAAAATCGGCAACTTCACCAACGAAACATACTCTCCCGCAGCCATACTCGTATCGACACTCGGCGATGAGGTGAGGCTCGATGCCGCAGGCACGGGATGGGTCTACAGCGTGGCGCCTGAGGCCGCCCAGGCCATAATCATGACCGGACATGCCGGCAACAGCGGCTTCTGGATCAATGACAACACCGGCTCCTGGGCCACGACCACACACTACAAGGATGTGCCGAGAAGCATATCCTCGCGCAACTACCGCCGCCCGATAGCCACAGTGCTCGACACCCTCAAATGGGAACCACTCCTGTCGCCGGCGCTCTATCCCGACATCCCCGACTACAAAAAGCAGTATCCGTTCCGCCACTACTTCAGCAGGAAAGATACCGACCGCTACCGACAATACAAAGCATCAGCCAAAGCCAACGAGGAGGTGACTTCGATAGCCGAAGAGTATTTCTCGACAATGGCTCTCGGCACACGCGGCCCTATAGATATGGTCAACATCGGGTATACCCTCTCGCCATATCCCTACACTGCCGACGGCGACAACCGCATGGAAACCATCGACGCATATCTGCGACTCGACCGCGATCTGGCCAGGCTGATGAAAGCCATAGACCATCGCACCGGGGCCGGAAATTCGCTGATATTCCTTGCCGGCTATCCCGCCCGCCCGACATCGCGGCGCGACGACGAGAAATGGGGACTTCCGTCGGGCGAGTTCTCGCCACGAAAGGCCATATCGCTTCTCAACATGTATCTTATCGCTCTTCACGGCAACGGCGATTGGGTGACTTG
>JAIDKJ010000343.1 GCA_029051835.1 Paramuribaculum sp.
CTATTACCGACGCCAACGGCAATGTGCTGGCCGAGTTCGCCCCACGCCACACCGCAGTGATATCGGAGGAAGCCTACTGGCGCATACTCTCGCTGCTGCTCAACGTAGTGGACTCCGGCACCGGCAACCGCATACGCCGTCCGCCCTACAACATCACAGCGCAGACCGGTGGCAAGACGGGAACGACCAACTCCAACTCCGACGGCTGGTTCATGGCCTTCACTCCGAGCCTGGTGGCCGGCACATGGGTAGGCGGCGAGGAGCGCTACATCCATTTCAACTCCATGGCACAGGGTCAGGGAGCATCAATGGCACTGCCGATCTACGGCCTGTTCATGAAGAAAGTGTATGCCGACAAGGCACTCCCCTACAGCCAGGACACACGGTTTGAATTCCCGTCGGGAATCAACTTCTGCGAAAAAGACTACTACGGCGACTACGTAGACTCGGACAACGACGCCGAAGAGGCTTCGTTCGAGGGAGTCTTCGACTGACGCTCCGGCGGTGCGGAGATCATCCCCGTGCCGCCGACATCATCACTGCCGACCGTCGACTAGTATATACCCTTTCTTCTTGATCGACACTATGCTGAGCAACGGATCGACGAGAAGACGACGTATGTAGGTGACCTGCACATTCAAAGCCAGCGAATTGGAATAGCTCGCATCGCCCCATATTTTTTCGAGAATAGTGTCGCGCCATCTCAAATCCATCCATTTCGGGCTGCGGCGACGCACCGTCACCGCCTCGATCCAGTAACGATCCTGACAAGTCCGCACGTCACCGGGCGGGGGCAGGCCGTTTGCAGAGGTATATCATGTCGGCAAGCGTCACCCCTTCTTCGACGATCGGCGCCGGATAGTTGTCGGTGAAGAAACCGGTCACACGATGGGAATAACGGTAGCCGCACGACTCGTAGAAACGCAGCGTGGAGGGTGTTTCGCCGGTGCCGATATATATCGGACGGCATTGATGAAGGGATTCAATATGGCGTAGCATCTGCCGGCCGATACCTTTGCGGCGATAATCGGGCGCCACCGCCAGATTGTTGATCTCGACCGAACCATTAGGCCGCTCCGTAGCGACCGCCACGGCCACATCGCTGCCATCGACCGAGCCGACATACAAGTTGCCGCCGTGGAGATACCTCATGATCATCGGCTCCGATTCGTCGGCCATCAGCAACAGATCGAGATAGCGGCGCGGATCCTCCTCAGCGCGACGGATCTCCAGCCGCGCGCCGACAAGGGCGAGCCGGAACACACGGGTCGGGATGCCCTCAAAGTCAGTGTCGGCCATGTGGACAAATCCGCACTTCTCCGCCACGCGCTGCGAGGCAACGTTGCGTAGATCGGTGGTGAGCAGCAGCGAGTCAATGCCTGCAGTGCGCCCGCACCAGCCGATCAGCCCTTGCAGAGCCTCTGTGGTCAGCCCCCTGCCCCAGTAGGGATAACCGATCCAGTAGCCCACCTCGCGCTCGCCTGCCGCCGGGGGACAATGCTCGTCGCCCTCGGGGACAAGCCCGATACACCCGACCGGCTCTCCGGTGGCTTTCAGCACCATCGCGAAATTGCATGGATTGGGGATAAAGAACTCATTGATGACCTGGCGGCTCATCTCCACGGAGGTGTGACGGGGCCATAGCGCCATTTCGCTCACCCGGCCATCGGAGGCATAGCGGTAGAGTGCACCGGCATCGCTTTCGCGCCATGGGCGAAGGAGCAGACGCCCGGTATCGACTACGACGTCGGAGGAGGAGTCAGAGGGGTGCATGATCGGAAGTGCGTCAGCAGCCATAGCCTCAACCGGGCAACAATGCACAGAGTCCCTGCTTGTTGAACTGATAGTACATCTCGATACGTTCCGGCGTATCGTTTTCAAGCAGCTGCAGCAACTCTCTGGCAAACTCAAGCGTAGCCGAGCCGTTGGCCGTCACTATTTTCCGGTCGCTGACGGCCTGAGCATGGATATATCCGTCGGCGTTGACATAATTGTCGCCGCCCCACAGCTTCAACTGCTCCAGACCGTTGCCGGTGTGCCGGACTGAATTGAGAAAACCATGCTTCGCCAGAAATGACGCGCCATTGCATATGGCGCCCACGATATGGCCGCTTTCAACGGCGTGACGCACTATGGACACGACCCGTTCGGCGACAGGCGTACTCCATCCGTAACCGCCTATAAGCACCACGGCTGCGTAGTCGTCGGGGATCGTATCAAACGAGTAATCAGGCATAGTGCGGAAGCCGCCTATCGACCTTACAGGCTCCAGAGTCGGCGCCACGACACGGTTGACATACTTTGGATTTTCTTTCATCGCGAACTCATCGGAGGCTATCGCCTCGGTCAGATACACAGCCTCGTGGGCTGCATAATCAGGCAAAAGGATATATAGGATTTCGTTGCTCATAAGTAACTCTTAAAAATTAGTTTTTATCATTATACTTACCAGTAACTCATGCATACTGCGGTGCTTTTTGCGAGTTACTTAATGTCCTGTTTTTACTTTTCAATATCGTGGAATAAGGGGCGGCCGCACTGAGCGATGTAGTGACTCGATGCCCCGGTGGCAGATCATGACAGCCCGACGCTTCCAGATGCAAATATACGATCTTCGGCAGAAATCCGCAACAGCAGCGCAGAGGCAGGCCAGAAGCGGCTCTTTCATCTGTTGACTTTCAAACCTGTAACAATCAAGTCAATCCACTCATGCTACTCAAGCCGACAGGAGTGTGAAAAAATATTAGACACACATGTGTTGGAGTTTATATGATATTGTTATAATTTTGTGACGCACAATGGGTGCAGAGAGCCGTTTCAATCGGGCTCTTCAATCCCATGGGGTGATTACATCATCTTGGCAATTCGGTAAGAAGTCAAATTACTGAAAGTGATGGATCGGCTCTTCACCTCTTTATAAGCCAATTATATACCTTGCATCCCGATTGCAAGATTTGTGACAGTGTGGTCATGCGGGACTCCGCAGTGGCTGCATTGAAATGATGAGGTATATAATGACATCAGGCACTACGACTACAGCATCGCCCCGTACAATACCGACACTCCACATCGGTAAAATGATCGAAGCCGAACTTCGCCGGCAGGAACGCACGGTGACATGGTTCGGACGGCAGTTGCACTGCGACCGCCGCAATGTCTACGACATATTCAGGCGCGCAAGCATCGACACGGATCTGCTCGCAAGAGTATCGTTGATTTTAGGCCATAATTTTTTCAAAACAATGTCGGATATGATCGACGGCACGACGAGTCAGATCCGGGGTCGCCAAGAGGCGGATATGCAGCGGGAGGAAATTCCACTCAAAATTGCTATTTATGACAATACTATAAACCACACAAGCAAAACAAAACGACAGTTGCCACGGGAGATGTGCGAAATAAAACATCACACATCGGCAATATGATGCATCACAACTGTTTCAGGGGACATGCCTAAAACTAAATTTGCAATAGTTTCTTCACCCGCACACAACAGCATTATTATGGCAAGCATTGGCTCGAAAACATATCTCTGAACGTGTCGCCTTCACCGGCTCGGACAGCACTGGTGTCCGCAAGCCATTCGCGGAAATCCTTGCGGTCGGCGTATGTCAAGTAGGTTTCGTGGGGGCATTTGTTCATTGCGTCATCGACGCAATAAAAGCGTCAGCCTCTTCTCTTGTGTGAAAAACTACAATTCTTGCTTTTTGCCTATATTCAGAAAGCAGGGAGTTGATGACAGGCAGCTGCTGTGTCGGGAAATCGACGATCCATTGGCGGAATTCATCATCAAGCGTGTAGTCCGTCCAAGGCATGTCTTCTCTCTCTTTGCCGATGCGCTCCTCCGCCCCGGCAAGGCAGACGTCGGAAGGGAGGTCAAAGAAAAAGACGGTGTCGCAATATTGCAGTCTGAAAGGCATCGTATGAAGATAGTTTCCGTCGATAATCCATTCATCCCCGGCTACGATCTGCTCGAGGCGGTCGGCAAATGCCTCCCTGCTCATAGTCGTACGGTCAGGCAAATGCCAGATCATATCAAGATAATGCAGCGGCAAGCCTGTCTTTGCCGACAGTTTTCTCGCAAAAGTACTCTTGCCGGCTCCGGGACATCCTATGACTATCACTCTCTTCATCTTATTCCTTTAATAA
>JAIDKJ010000344.1:0-668 GCA_029051835.1 Paramuribaculum sp.
CGTTTGCTGCGCGAAAGGTCAATATGCTCAATGGCTACGTTTGAGCCGTGATAGAGACGTATCATATCTTGCCTCCTTCCCGTTGGCAAATGACCTGAAGGTCTGAAACCGCATCGTCAATGGAAAGGGTATGCTCGGCGGCATAGCAGTCGAGAAGGAAATCTATGCCTGTGAAACGGCGCAGATATGCGTAGGCCTGCATGTTGGAGAGGTTAAATCGCTGGGCGAAAGCTCCGACACAAGCCACTACATATTCAATTCTATTAAATATTTCTTTCTTGTCCATGACTATGCTTTATTGCTTACGATTAAATCTTTAACATCAATATCAAGTAATACAGATATTCTTACAGGCGTATCAGCGAGGGTTGCATTACGTTAAACGCAAAGTTACAAATAAGTACTGAAATTACAATCGACATCAGCATGATATCATACAAATATCATACGCATGTATCATATGCATTACAACTAATACCATGTTTTGCCCGGATTACGGAAAAAAATCGATAATTTTGCCGGCGATTTATCGTAAATTTTGATCCATGCACAGTACTGACACATCAGTTAAAACCACATTTTCAATACTTTTCGCCATTAGTATCGCCCATTTGCTCAATGACGCGGTGCAATCGGTAATACCCTCAATCTACCCGATACTCAAAGAT
>JAIDKJ010000344.1:678-3247 GCA_029051835.1 Paramuribaculum sp.
ATCACCTTTGTGTTCCAGATGACTTCGTCGATACTTCAGCCCTTCGTGGGACGGTATGCCGACCGTCATCCGAGTCCGTTCGCTCTCACATTCGGCATGTGCATCTCGCTTGCCGGACTGGTGATGCTCGCCTATTCCGACAGCTTCCACTTCATCATCGCCTCAGTGGCGGTAGTGGGTATCGGCTCGTCGATATTCCACCCCGAAGCATCGCGCGTGGCGCAGAACGCCGCCGGCCGCCGCAAGGGTCTCGCGCAGTCGATCTTTCAGGTAGGAGGCAACGGCGGCACGGCCATCGGACCGCTTCTGGCCGCCCTGATAGTGCTGCCCCATGGCAAAGGCGCCGTGATATGGTTTGCTCTCGCGCTCGTGCTCGGCGCCATTGTCACCACATGGATAGGCCGATGGTACAGGCGATACGTGGCCACACGCATAGCATCGCAGGTAGCCAAAGCCCGGAAGTCGATCCACCTGACCGAACGCCAGATCCGACGGGCCATGATAGTGCTGGTGCTGCTCACCTTTTCCAAGCAGTTTTTCCTGGCAAGCATGCAGAGCTACTTCACATTTTTCCTGATCGACAAGTTCGGCATATCGATACGCGACGCACAGCTCTGCCTGTTCGCTTTTCTCGCCGCGTCGGCCATAGGCATTGTGGCCGGCGGATATATCGGCGACAAGATAGGCCGAAAATACGTCATCTGGTGTTCGATACTCGGAGCCGCGCCTTTCGCCCTGTGTCTGCCCTACGCAGGCTATCCACTGACTATCGCGCTCTCGGTGATCGTAGGCCTCGTGATATCATCGGCATTCTCGGCAATACTCGTTTTCGCCACCGAACTGAAACCGGCGCATATCGGCACCATTGCCGGACTGTTTTTCGGCCTCTCGTTCGGTCTTGGCGGCATCGGAGCGGCCTTCTTCGGATGGCTCGCCGAAATGACCGACATACAGACAGTGTTTCGCGTGAGCACCCTGCTCCCCCTGCTCGGCATAGTTGCCGCACTGCTCCCCGACATGAAACCCGTCGACAAAGCCGACAAAGCATAGCGCACATCGTTCCGTATATCACATTTTTGTAGTAACTTTGCAGCCTGAAACGAATATAACCTGATACTAATAATCAGAAACAAGCATAAACGTTATTTTATGAAAGCATTTGTTTTTCCGGGCCAGGGTGCCCAGTTTGTCGGCATGGGCAAGGATCTCTACGACAACAATGCCACAGCGCACGAAATGTTTGAGAAAGCCAACGAGATACTTGGCTTCCGCATCACCGACATAATGTTTGAAGGCACCGACGAAGACCTCAAGCAGACCAAAGTGACACAGCCCGCGATATTCCTCCACTCCGTGATACTGGCCAAGACCATGGGAAGCGATTTCAACCCCGACATGGTTGCCGGCCACTCGCTCGGCGAATTCTCCGCTCTGACCGCTGCCGGAGCGCTCAGCTTCGAGGATGGCCTGAAACTCGTGGCCGCACGCGCCATGGCCATGCAGAAAGCCTGTGAAATCAAGCCCTCGACAATGGCCGCAGTGCTCGCCCTGCCCGATGAAAAAGTAGAGGAAATCTGCGAGTCAGTGCCCGGCATCGTAGTGTGTGCCAACTACAACTGCCCCGGACAGATCGTCATCTCCGGCGAAACAGAGGCCATCGACGCCGCTTGCGAGAAACTGCTCGCTGCCGGTGCCAAACGTGCGCTCAAACTCAAGGTGGGAGGCGCATTCCACTCGCCCTGCATGGAGCCTGCCCGCGCCGAACTGGCCGAAGCCATTGCCCGCACAGAGATCCACACACCGATCTGCCCCGTATATCAGAACGTCGACGCTCTGCCCCACACCGATCCTGAAGAGATCAAGGCCAATCTCGTGGCACAGCTGACCGCACCGGTACGCTGGACACAGACTGTCAAGAACATGATCGCCGACGGCGCCACCGAATTCGTAGAGGTCGGACCGGGCAAAGTGCTCCAGGGGCTCGTTGCCAAAATCGACCGCAACGCCACCGTAAGCGGCATACAGTGATCAAAAACCACACACACTGCAATGACCACTCACCACAAGAGTGAGCGCAATACCACGGCCATAAGCCATACCACCCTTCCTACAGGGTTACGACTTCTCCACATTCCCCTCACGGGGGATGTGGAGTATTTCGGTATGGCCGTAAGAGCCGGAAGCCGCGACGAGATGCCCGGCGAAGAGGGACTCGCCCACTTCGTCGAACACACCATATTCAAAGGCACGCTCCATCGGCGCGCATGCCATATAGTCAATTGCCTCGAAGCCGTGGGAGGCGAACTGAACGCTTTCACCACCAAAGAGGAAACCAACGTCTACAGCGTGTTTCCAAAAGGGAATCTGCACCGCGCAGCCGACCTGATAGCCGATCTGGTCACCGACTCCGTATTTCCCGAAAAGCAGCTTGAAAAAGAGCGTTCGGTGGTAGAGGATGAGATCAATTCATATCTCGATTCACCCGCCGAAGCTGTCTACGACGATTTCGACGAACTGATATTTGCCGGATCGCCGCTGGCCCACAACATTCTCGGGACATGCCACACAC